>JAAOZO010000164.1 GCA_011605715.1 Nitrososphaerota archaeon
CTTTTCTTAAAAAGACATCTGAAATAAGTTCAACTACACTTACATCATAGCTTGTTCTCTCTGACCTAACTATTGCGCACTTTATGTCTTCGTGGTTTTCTATCTTTGCAGGGTAGCAAAATACGTCTCCAAATGCCCTTTCGAAAGACGCAAACCCATTAAGTTTTATTCCTTCTCTGCTATAAAGAATTTCAATCTTACCTATATCTTCATATGAAGACAGTTTTAAATTTAAAGTTCCTGGGTAAGGAAAAAACTTTAGCTTATCTTCTATTTGTCTAACGTATTGCTTCTGAGAAAGGTAGTATGCGCCTTCTCCTTTACCAGTAAAGACTTTTCCTTTTATTTTCATCACCCTTGTTCTTATTTTATTCATAAGCTCTTGTGTAGAAAGAAATCCAATGCTCTCAACTATGAACTCAAATCCTTCTTTTGTAATCTTTATCTTTTCTTCACGCTTTCCAACTTCTCTTTCTATTAGTCCTTCTTTTTCAAGTTCCTTTAAGATTAGAGAAACTGACTGTTGAGAAAGGCCTAAAAAGTTTTTTAATTTATTAGTACTAGTAACAACGTAATCTTCCTTACCAGAAATTTTCATTAAGTTGATTAGAAACAGTAAATACCTTGCCTTCTTGCTAAAGCTTCTCACTTGGAATCACCTTTAGAATGTACACTTTTGTACTGAGTCTCATAGGTTGTTCATTTTTAAATATTTTTAACTTTAATGAAATTGACTCAAAGCAATTTTCAAAAAAAATCCTCTCTTTTCTCTTTATTGCTTTCTTGTAACATCTTAAGGCAAATACTAATCTTATGGAGGCTTAATGATAGACTGAAGTCTATTGTACCCTAAACCTTCTGTACTGAGTTTAACCAGTATGTGTTCCCTTAACAGGCCAGACGCTTATATTTCCTTTACTTACGTCTTCTTGAAAGAAGAGGTTTTATGTCTCCCCTAAACTCTTCGGAATCCTAACCTTTGTCATCTTTAAGCCGTGAATGCCTATCAAGCGTTAATACCATGTCCATAAGCTGTCGTCAACAGTTTCAAAATAGATAGACCTTAATTAAATAGTCATAGAGAGAGTTGCGTACATCACAATAGAGGCTCTACAAAAAGTGCTCCAGATGAGCAACGGCATAGTATCCTCTCTATGCCATTTAGTAAGGCTTGTTATGTGGAAGTTTTGGTCTATAAACTAAATAATTTAGTAGAAATGAAGACAAGCTGTTTTAAACTCTAAAACAGAGAAAATATTTTAAAAATTAAAAAAAAGATATAAACTAGTTAATGAACAATATACTGAGGTGAAAAAGGAGTTGAGAAGCCAAAGTTCTAATTCTGAAAGAGGTTCATTGCGTGCAGCAGATCCCTTTGCATGTGAGTTATTTAACTCTAATGTTCTTAAATATGTTAAGGGTGAATGAATGAAAACTTTTTCTGTATTGAGAAGTTTCTTCCGTCTTGAGCCATCATTATTGTTTATAAGTTTCTCTAACTTTCTCATATGGCTTTCTGTTTACATTAGTTATTTGTATAACTCACCTTTTCTCGTTAATCTTGGTACTTCGCCAACTCTTCTTGGTATTATATACTTGGTACAGAATTTTACTTCTTTGCTTGCCTACTTCTTAGGTGGGTGGACGGCTGATTTTTGGGACAAAAGAAAACTTATATTTTTAGGTTGGAGCATTTATGTACTTTCCTTCTTTTTATTATTTATTTCTTGGAACGTTAATATTGCTCTTATTGCAATAATATTAATTCCCTTTAGTCATATAGCTTCTCCGGCACTTTTTTCTTTTATAGCTAATGTAGCTTCTGAGAACAATAGGGGAACTGCTTTTGGTTTTCTGAATGCGATAAATTACAGCGCTGCTGCTTTTGGACCAATAATAGCAACATTTATAGTAAGTGAAGAAGTCACAGTTGAAAGAGTAAGACTTCTTTACGTTTGTTCGTTTATCATAAGCTTACTATCTTTACTCATGCTCACTATATTTATAGCTATGTCCCCTTCACCAAAAATAGATTCAAAGCCAAGTAGTAGTTATAGAAAAAGCTTCGAAGCTTTTAGTAAGCTTTTAAGCAAAAAAGTGGTTCTGTACTATCTTATTACATATTTTATACTTTCGCAAATGTCAATGGTGGCGCCATTCACGACAGTTTATATGCTTAATGTTATAAAGTCTCCAGCGTATGTGATCAATCTTTCATTTTCTATTACAACTCTTCTAGGAATTCCAACGACCATGCTTTTCGGAAAACTTTCAGATAAACTTGGAAGAAAAGTGTTGATTGTTGTAGCACATACAGCAAATGCTTTTCTCACATTGTGGTTCACATATATTAACAATGCGTACTTTCTATTAGTTTACGCAATCTTAAAAGCTTTTACCGATTATTCTTCACCACTCTTAGCTTTTGAAGCTGAACTTGTTAATCCGGATGAAAGAGGAAAACTTCGTGGACTTTTATATATTTTTAAGTCTATCTTTTCTATACCTGCACCACTCCTAGGTGGGTTTCTTTGGAGTGATATATCGCCAAAAGCTCCATACTATGCTGTATCTTTCTTGGAAGTTCTTTACGTTCTAATTTTTACTTTCTTAGTTCGAGTATAATGCTAAAGTAACTTAGCTTAAAACCAACAACGATGCTAATTTAAATACAATGTACGTTAACGATTGTTAGAGTTTAACTAAACGTCTTCGTTTCTTTTTCTTAGTGCCAATCTTCCAAAAGTTAGTCCAATTAAAAGAATTAATAAGCTTACAATCGAAAGCATCGGATCTCTGTTTCTTAGTCCTTCTAGTGTTGCCTTATAATAAATTGTCGTGGGTTCATATCCAAAAAATTTAAAGTATACTGGCTCAGACTTATAAGTAAAGTTAGATTTTTGCATCGCATTTATTTGGTATTTTTGTGTAAAGTTTTCCACCGTAATTATTGCTGTTACTTCCTTTTCTGAAACAATGGTGATCGTAAAATTTTTACTTAAGCTTAAAAGTCCACTTGAAATTGTAAAGTTGTTTCCTTCAACAACAAGTTCTACACTTCTCGAGTTGTTAAAGTTTAAAATTCCGCTTTTCTCTTCACTAACTTTATATGGTATAGTGTCAAAGAGTGCTAAGCTCCAACTTATTACAAAAAGTAATAGGGCTAAAATAATAAGTAGTATTTTACTTTTCATTTTTTTCTCTTCCTTATGAAAAATAATGTTAGTGTAAGTAGTGCAAAAATTAGTAAAAATGGTACAACTAATGTTAATGTGCCCTCGGGTTTTTCTTCTAAGTAAGAAAATAACGCATATGTACCACCAATTTTAGCTTTTACTGTAACTACCTTTATGTTTTCAAAAAAGCTTATCGTATCCGGTTTTTCCCAGTTGCTTCCGTCAGTAGTGTACAAAATCGCTATCTTTTCGTATGGTTTGTTGGCATAGCTAAAATTAATGTAAGCAAAGGCTCCTTGAGTTATGTTAACAAAAATGCA
>JAAOZO010000204.1 GCA_011605715.1 Nitrososphaerota archaeon
ATCCTGGACCTAGAAGCTTAGGTGAGTATTCTTACCATAAAGTTGTGTCGATGTTGTTAAAGAACAGAGCAAAAATAGAAGAACAGATAAACCATAAGCTTAAGATGCATAAGATAAATGTACAAAAGAGAAAAAGTGAAGCCATCCCACTCGTTTGTATAACTGGATACTACAACGCTGGGAAAACATCAATTTTTAATGCAATCACAAACTTAGATAAGCCAGTCAGCGAAAGGCCTTTTACAACTTTAAGTAGCAAGTATTATCTTGTAGAAAGAGAAGGTCTTAAATTCTACCTAGTGGATACTATTGGTTTTGTTGTTGATTTGGACCCAAGGCTTATTTATTCTTTTAAATTAACGCTGGAGGATATATCTTCATCAGACCTTATACTACTAGTAGTTGATGTTAGCGACCAATACGAAATTCTTGAGCTTAGAGTAAAGACTTCTTTGAAGTACTTAAGCGATCTCAACATAAGCAAGAACAGAATCCTTTTTGCACTCAACAAAATAGATAGAGTAAGCTTAAAAGAAGTGGAAGAAAAAATCAATAAGTTATTTAACAAGATAGGAGAACATGATTATGTTTTAACTTCAGCTAAAAACAGAAACGTAGAAAACTTAGTAGAAAAAATTAGAGAAAAAATTAAGCCTCTTGAGGAAGCAAAAGAAGTCTAGCCCTTTGTGTAAACCAATATCGAATCTCCTGGCCGGAAGTCTTCAACGTCGCTCGTTAATCTTACTATCTTCTTTCCTATATCTTGTGGCAAGGCACGAATTACCTTTAGCTCTATTTCTGGACTGTAAAGTATTCCAAACCTTTCGCCTTTCGTTGCATACACTACGTCGCCCTCTTTTACGTTAAGCAGAGCCATTGCGTCAGAATCTAAAGTGATTCCTCTTTTTTCCTTTGATTCTTTAATAGGTAAACCAACTATGAAACTTATTGGGTCGAACATTCTCATTTCACCTCTTCTTTTTCATGTTAAAGGCATTAATAACTAGTTCTGCCACGTCTTCGTATTTCCAACCACCAGTATTTATAACTAAGTCATACAGTTGCGGGTCTTGCCAGTTAATTTTGCACATTTTTCTAGCTAAGTTTTCTCTGTCTTGATCGCTAATTCTAACTTCGTTCATAGCTTCTTCGTAGCTTATTTTTCTGACATCAGCCACATGCTTTGCTCTTATGTAGTCTGGTGCAGTTAAGAATACTTTTAGAGTTATAGGAGCTAGAAAGACAAGTATGCTTGACCTTCCCTCAAAAATCACTTTTCCCTTGTTTAGTATATCTAGAGCATAGCTGAACAGAACATCATCTATTTCAACTTCCCCAGAAATGGACTTACTAGCTAGTTGCTCGAATGAAACGTTAGAATCAATTGCGATTCTTCTGAGAAGCTTATCTGTGTTGTATACTTCAAAGCCTAATCTTTTTCCAACAATCTCAGCAACTTCTGTACTTCCAGAGCCTAGGTGAGCACATATTGCTATCGTTTCGTTGTTCATTTTACATCGCTTTTACCTACACTTATCGAATTTATTAAGCTTACGCTTACTAAGATTTAAGTTGTTGTCTCTTAGCTGAATAGGCCCTGGCATTAAGGTTATTGTACAAAGCCATTAGTCGCTCTTTAACTTAACGAAGATTAAGGCGGAAGTCTCTCCGCTTAAACCGAGAGGTGGGCGGTACCCTTGTATAATGGATATGAAAAACGACCTATGAGTACCTTAGAAGCATACGACTTCTGACTTCGGTTGTTAAGAATTTTGAAAATAATTTATAAAGCTCAGAACAACAACATAAGAGCATGACTAGCGGCTATAAAAAAGCATTTTGGGTAAACTCGAAAGCAATTGCACAAAATCCAGAAAAACATATTAAGGAAATAGTAGAAATTGGAGCTGACGAAATATTCTTGTTGAGTATAGATAATGAAGGCGCTCTTTATCCTGCTAAGTTATCAGTTGTTGCAAAAGAAGCAAGACAAAGAAGTCTAATCGAAGGAGCAATAAGAGAAGCTAAAAGAAATGGGCTAAAGGTTCATGCATGGATAGTTGCTTTGAATAAACCAAACGAAGAACTGACTACTAAAAAAAGAGAATGGTTTGTTGTTAGCAAGGAAGGAAAAAGCTGCGTAGATGAGCCGCCTTATATTAATAGCTATAAGTGGCTTTGTCCATCTAACGAGGAAGTAAGAAGCTACTTACTTGGAACTATTCAGGAGCTTATGGAGACATACGATGTAGATGGAATCCATCTTGATTACATAAGACTTCCGGATTTATTTTTACCAGAAGGCCTTAGAGAAAGATACGGTCTAGAAAAAGGCAAAGACGTTTACATGGAGAAGTATGATTTCTGCTACTGCAAAAAGTGTAGAGAAGGGTTTATGAAGGAATTTGGCTTTGATCCAATAGAAATTAAATTTGGAACAAGAAAATGGTATGAGTGGCATGCATGGAGAGCAAGTAAAATTACTGAAATAGTTAAGGCTGTTAACGTAACTGTAAAGAGTTACGATAGTAGTATTGAAACATCTGCAGCTGTTTTCGCTACTCCAGGCTATGCCTACAGAATTGTTTTTCAGCAATGGGCAACTTGGCCACTTGATAGTTTTGAGCCAATGATATACCATGAATACTACGACAAAAACATCAATTGGATTGGAGAAGCAGTTATGGAAGGAATATCCTCTGGAAAGAATATAGTTGCTGGAATATTTTTAGGATTTCTAAGAAACAGAGAAGATATACTGAATGCTGTAGACATCGCACTAGAAAAAGGTTCTAACGGAGTTTGTTTCTTTGTTTATCCAATGCCGCATCCAGAACTGAAAGAAGCTA
>JAAOZO010000098.1 GCA_011605715.1 Nitrososphaerota archaeon
AATGCTTCTATGTCTTCCATGTACGGCATCGCGGACTTTGGTAACCTTTTTTGACTTTCTCCTACCCACTCGTATGCTTTAACTTCTACATAAGTTGGTTCTGCTTTTTCTATAAGCTTTGCGTATAGCTCTGGATTTTTCATGTTATAACCCTTTACCATAGTTAGTCTCAAAACTTTTCTAGTATTCAAACTTGGTAATAGTTCTAGCGTTCTACTGAACCTTTCCCATGCATCCTTAATTACTGGGCGAGCTAGCGAAAGATAGGTCTCTCTATCAGCACCTGAAACACTTACATAAAGTTGCGTTGGTAAATTATTTAATTTTTCTAAAACTTCTGGAAGACTTCCATTTGTAACAAGAAAAGTAGTCATAGACCTTCGCTTAGCTTCGCCTATAAGCTCATCTAGCCTTGGATAAAGAGTTGGCTCACCAGTAAGGCTAAGGGTTAGCATCGTTGGTTCTAGAGCTTCCTCGAGCTTTTTCTTATCAACTTTAGGATTTCCCTTTAAACCTATAAGCAACTTCTTACGTTGCCTTATTGCCTCATCTATTATGAAGCTTGGTTCATCAATCTTTTGTAACTCTACTGGAAATTCTTTCCACGAGTAACCAGGTCTATCATCAGAATGAATCCTCCAGCAATAAGAGCATCTATAGTTGCATCCTAGGAAGGGTGTCATCTCCATACACCTGTGGCTTTTAACTCCAGGGTACCAAAGTTCTTTGTAGCAAACCCTTCCTGTTGTTAAGCTTTGCTTTGTCCAATAACATACTTTTACTGCAGAATGAGTGCCTACCAATCGGTACTTTTGTTTTTCAAGTAGTTCTTGTATTTTTTCTGGGAGCAATCTACAACTCCGTTATAGTCATCGAAGAAGTATAAAAATCCTTCTTCTGAAAGACTTTCATTAGTTTTCCTATAACTAAGGGTTTACTAAGTAAAAGCATAAAGAACTAATGAAGGGTTAGTTTTCTGTTCTTGAAGTCTAGTTCAAAGAACATAGAAAAGGTAAAGCATGACCTAGAAAAACCTTTAAGTCAACAGAGCAGACTCGAACAAGGAAATGTTTAACTTTTCGTTTTATGAATGGCGTTAGTATGAGTAGCAAAAAAGCATTTACATTGCTTTGTTTTTTGGTAGCAGCAGTTCTCATTTTATCTTTATTTGTTGGAATTGAATTGGGGATTCTTCTGGTTTTTTCTGGTTTCCTTGCTGTTAGCACTGCAGAAGCTTTGAGAAGAACGAATGTCATTAGTAACGAAAGCAAGAGATTAAACTTAAAGGTTGTTCACATTGTTGCTGGAGTTTTACTTGGCTTTTTGTCACTAGAAGAAGAAAAGATTGGACTAGGAGTAGTTTTTACTTCTTTGATTATTTACATAGCTTATTTGTACTTTTCAGACAACGTTACAAAAGAAGAAACACCATACATAAGCTTGTTTGAGGAGCTAGGACTTGGTCAAAAAACGGCTTCCAATGTCATACTTGGCTTAGTATCCATAGCTTTAACTTACTTACTCTTTGAAAATCCAATATCTTCGACATCAATTTTAGCTTTTGCGCTTGGAGATGGAATTGGAGGCTTATTCGGAAGGCTTTATGGAAAGACTAGACTACCTTACAATAAAAATAAAACAGTTGAAGGCACTGCTTTGGAGCTGATCACCTTAACTATACTGTTTTTAATTGCAACAAAAAGTCCTTTTAAGAGTCTGTTAGTAGCAATTCTACTAACGTCGTATGAAACATTACCCCTTCCAATTAGCGACAATTTATTTTATTCACTAATTGCAGGTATCTTACAGTTGCTGATATTCCAATAGTTAAAATCGAAATTGACAATAAACGATATAGCCTTCAGAATCCTTCAATTTTTTCAAGTTTAGAAAGTAGAGGCTAAGATCACTATGGGCAGAAAACCAAGAAATTTAGGAATTTAAAAGACTCTACTTAGTTAACAAGGGAAATTATTAAAGGTGGAAAACGTTAATAAATGGGTGTACGCTACCTTAGGCGAGGTAAAAAGCATTGGAAGAAAAAAGGGTTAAGGTCGCTGACCTTTCCCCTTCGTCTAAAAGTGTAAACATAGCAGTAAAAGTAGTAAGCGTAGGAGAAACAAGAGAAGTAACAGACAGAATGAGTGGAAAAACAAACAAAATTGCAGAAGCCTTAGTTGGAGACGAAACAGGAACTGTACTGTTAACGTTGTGGAACGAAAACATAGACAAAGTAAAACAAGGAGACACTATAGAAGTTAAAAACGGGTACGTTGGCTTCTTTAAGGGAAGTATGAGATTAAACGTAGGCAGACAAGGACAAGTTCTTCCTTCAGACGTAAAGATAGAATCAGTAAACGAAGAAAACAAGATGTCAGAAAAAGATTTTGGTAGAGCTGCATCTTTTAGACCAAGGGGGAGGTTTAGAGGTAGACCTAGGTATTAAAAAGGAAAGAGAAATTTAGTTCAATAAATTTATTAGTTGTTAGTTGTTTTTTGGAGTTTTGTTCTATACTTTTACACCCATTTTCTCTCTTATTTTAACTCTTAGGTAGTTGGTGTAAACTTCTTCTAAGTCAGTTGCGTGCTTCGTTAACGTGTTGAAAGCTTCAAGTTCTGTTTTCTTTTTGTTTTTAATAAACCAGTCGTTTTCATTTAACCAATAACCGTTATCTCCCTGCATGTAGGGGAGACTCATGTTGTCTTGAGCTGCTTTTAGGTCTTCCTCAGTCATAGGTTCCAGCGCAATCTTCTTCACTTTTCCAAAGAATCTGTCAACATCAGAAACTTCAAGACCAATAAATTTTGCATTTGGCGCAGAAAGCATTGAAATATGCGCAGATTGGATTGAGCCATATATTATATTCGCAGCAATTCTTAAACTGTACGGATTTAAGTCAGTAAGTATTGCTATTGGAATTCCATAGTCACTAAACTTCCTAAGCATTCTCCTCATTCCTCTAGAAGGTTGACCACCCAACATGGCTATTCCAATCTTCAACTTCTCAGGTATTCCAAGCTCCATTAAGTTCCTGTAGATACCTTCCTTCTCTATTGCTACCAAAACATTGATATTGGCTTCCTTAATTTGGATGAATTCGACGTTTCCTGGAACTGAGTAGCCGTCACCTCCTGTTCTTAAACAGTTTACTGTCATTTTTGGCTCTTTTAAAGTAATATCTCCATATAAGTATCCCTTTGATTGAGCAACTATTCCAAAGCTTTCTCTGCTTAAGTTGTAGTAAACTTCAGCTATTTTTATTATTTCGTCCGACTCTGCTTGGTTAGCTGGAATGAGCAAAGGATGTCTTGACTTCTGTAGGTAATAGTAGTCTCTTTTTGTAGTAGAGAGCCCAATCGTTAGCCTTTCAGCAGCTACTCTAGAGAGGAAAGTTAAGGCAACAAGTTTCTTGAGACTAGCTTTTCTGTCGCCCCTTATATCAACTAAGCTTTCTCCTAACTCATAAGAATGAAGGTCAAGGTCAAACTTAACGTTTGTCTTTGTTAGTTTTCTGTGCTGAACTACTGGAACTTCGCCTTTTTCTATTTTTTCTTTTAAGTTTTGGCCAAACGATTTCAGTTTCTTAAAAACAGACTCTAACGTTGGACTTTCACTCGACATTTTCTACATTTCTCACCTCCTTAAACAGCCTTTTCAAAACATTACTTACATCCACTTTGCCACCAGTAATTAATCCAACTTCTTCAGCTAAAACCTCGTAGTAGCCTCTAAAGAATTCATATCTTTTTGCAATTGATTCTTGCTTCCTTTTCTTATATGTGTACTCTCTTATTTTCCTACCAAGTTCTTGAAGTGCAAGTGTAAGTTCGTCATGTATTTCTTCAACAGAAGCCACTGCAAATTTTCCAGGACTTGTATATGGAACTTTGCTTGCTACAAGAGAAGTAACAAAAACAGTTGGAACAACAGGAACACCCCTTTCATTTAATTCTAAGCCATAATTTTTCCAATCAATTTCATTAACTGTTTTGTACAACAGACAATCAGAGAGGTCGTATGGTAATGGAACTTTATTTGCCAGTCTTATTACTGTTATCCTTTTTGGATTGATATAGTTTGCTACTTCTTTTCCACCTATTGCAACTCCAACCTCAACCTGAAATGGTATCCCTTGGTAAGTCCAAGGAGGTCTAGAAACCGCAGCAATAAACTCAGCATCTTTAAACCTATTCTTTAATGCAGCAATCATGGCTTCCTCTCCTATATTACTTAAGACTTCTAGCTTTGGGCGTCTTAGCTTAATGTTCCTAGCAACTTCTAGAATTTTATCTGCCTTTATTTGCTTTGGAGGTAAGTTGTAGCTTAACTTGGCAGCCTTTAAGATCTTCTTCGCAGTTTCTGGAGAAATAGAAGCAAAATGCTTCGATAAGAAAGAAACTAAGGTCTTGCAATCTTTGTCGACTTCAGCCATCCTTTGTAGAATTCCAGGGTCAACTGAAGAAAGATGTGGCTTTATTTCTTTTGCAGGAGGTGGAATTTTTTCCGTAGTCCTATTTATTACTAGTTCAGACTTTCTGCCTTCAATTTTTTTTCTTAGGATAAATGACGCGTGAGGATTCCCTATTGATAACTCTAATATATACTTATCTATTTTATCAGTATACCTTGCAGGAATAAAAACTTCAACTGATGTTCCATGTTCTTTGTTCCAATCTATTTTTTGCTCTTCAAGTACTATTGGCTCATTTTTATCAACGTTTATCTTTAAGACAACTTTTGTTGCTTTTTCTTCACCCTCTATTTTGCTTATTACAGTTGCAGGTTTTAGGCTTGTTAGTTGAGAATACAGAATTACAGCAGAAATTCCTACTCCTTGCTGCCCTCTCATTTGCTTCATGGTGAACAGTTTTGATCCAAAAAGTACCTTACCCATTGAAAGTGCAATCTTGTTTGAAACAATACCTATTCCGTTGTCTTCTACTCTTACTCTGTACATGTTTGCTTTTCGTATTTTTCCTGCCTGAGGAGGAAGAGTGATTTCTTCCTTGGTTTCTTCAACTTCAATTATTATTTCGGGAAGTATGTTCCCAACTTCAGCAGCATCTAAGGCATTATCTGTCATTTCCTTTATCGTTTGAAGCAACGCATGCTCTGGTTCACTGAAGCCCAACTGGTGTAGGTTTCTTTCAAAGTACTGCGCTGGATTAGCCTCTCGCATCCTTTCTGCTTCTATTTTTGCAATTTCTCGTAGTTCAGTTACTTTTTTGCTCAATTCACCACTCACTTTTCAATTTGCTTAATAAGGTTTCCTTTCCCTCACTTAGTTTATATAATAAAAATCTTATAACGAATAGTAACAACTTATAACTTGCATTCTTCCCTTACAAAATTCAAATAATCTTTGGTTCTTTCAAAAAAGTGCCGGCAAAATTATCAAGAGCTGGTGAAGTAATCTTTTTGAAATTGTATAAGGATGAGCAATACGTACATCGAGTGATTACTAAGTACATTTTGCGTAAAACATCACCTGAAAACTCGCTAAAAAGTCTAGCTATGAAATGCTAGGCAACAAATAATGAACAATTGCGCAATGAGCTATTATCGCGAGCAAGAATCTAGACATTAACCATGAAGAGTGTCAAAGTTAGTGTTTAAAG
>JAAOZO010000086.1 GCA_011605715.1 Nitrososphaerota archaeon
CCTCATGAAGAAAAAGCCATGTGGAAAGCCAACTACCACAACGTCGCCTCTTCTTCTGGCATTTTCTACATGTGTCTCTATCGTCTCCCAAGGTATAGCAGGCTCACCCTCAGGAACGATTCCCTTGTCTGGGTCAGGAGGAGAATAATTCTTAAAGTTGCTCCAATCTTCTAGCGGATGTTTAACAACCTGACCTTGTAAACCATCTATATTGAAGCGCCAAAGGCAACCCCAATCATCAAGAAAAGAATTTCCTGCTCGTCTAATGCCAAAGAGAGAGGAGGGATCGTTGTACTTTATGCTACCCTTCATAAAGTTTGGGAATAGCTTCTTATGATTAAGAACAAGAGCTTCAAGTTTTTCTTTATACTTGTACCAAGTAGAAGGAAAAAGTCCAACACGACAAGGTATCCATCCACAGCCTTTCATATCTACAACTTTCAAGTATTTCTCGCGAATATTTTCTGTCATGCTTACGCAAACCTTATCTTAATTAAAATTTAAGTTTTTATTTCGTACGCCAATTTTTACTTAATAAAGACAAAAATCGTAGATTTTAGACTTTAAATAGCAAGGATACTAAAAACGTAATTCAGATTTTATTCAATTACAAAGAGAACCAACATAAATTATAGAAACAATTTTTAATTCATTAAGCACATACTTTTAAGATTCCTTACCTCTTCTAGAAAAAGGAATAACTTTAATAAGTGGAAGATATGTTTTACCTTGTGTATGGTCGAGAGAAGCAAGGATTGGATCGATGAAGCGGAAGGAGACCTAGAACATGCTAAGAGCGACATGGAACATGGATACTACAATTGGGCATGTTTTTCAGCACAACAATCAGCTGAAAAAGCAGTTAAAGCTGTTTTTCAAAAAATGGGGGCTGAAGCTTGGGGGAATTCTGTTGCTGACCTTCTGTTAGAACTCTCGAAGAAGCATGAAGTTCCAGAGGACCTCTTAGATGCGGCTTTAGAACTTGACAAAGCTTATATTCCTGCAAGGTATCCTAATGCACATCCATCAGGTTCTCCTAGAAGAAAGTACACAAAAGAAGAGGCAAGGAGGATGATAGATCATGCAGAAAAAATATTCAAATTCTGTTCGAGTCTTCTATCCAAGGTTTAGTAAGGAAGAAGTAATTCAAAAGATAAGGAATAAGCTAGAAAGCTTAAACAAAGAATTACCGATAACTTTACTCGCACTATTTGGTTCATATGCAAAAGGAACTCAAACAGTTGCGAGCGACATAGATGTACTCATAGTTTATAAAGGTAAAGAGAGAAAAGATGCTTACAAAATTGCGAAAAAAGTACTAGGGATTCCAGGTCTTGAACTTCACATATACTCTGAGGAAGAATATAAGAAAATGGTATGTACTATAAAAAGAATGTTAAGAGATAGCATTATTTTGTGGCAGGATTTTTAATTTCTAACAAAAGTTTTATCAAGAAGAATTCAGCAAGTTATATGAAAAGCACCGATAACTTTCTGGTTTTCTTTGAGCAGTTGGTTAAATTCTTTAATAGCATCTTCAGTTGGTTTAGCTATTACCTTTTTCCCACGACTTTCTAGTTCTCGAAATACCTCTTCTTCTACTTGCATTCTTCCAAAGTAACCAGTACCCACTACTAGGTAGTCATAGTCTTCATTTATGACGAGTTCAATGTCATCGAGCTTAAGAGAGTGCCCTTCTTCTCTCCACCAGTCGTCTATTATTTTGTTTGAAGAAGAAACTATTATTAAGTCTCTAGTGAATGTTTTTCCATTTACTACAATTTTACCAAACTGATACTCCGTAATCATTTTTTCTAAGACTTATTCAGCTATAGAGCTTTTTATTAAGTCTTTCTAAGTTAGGAACAATAATAGCTTAGAGAATTTTTAGCACTGAAATCCTAAAGACAATGTTTTCTAGCTTCTTCTCTTAGCATAAAACATGTAGCGAAGAGTTGCATACTATGACAAAAGTTTTGAGCTAATGAACTTTCAGCATGAATTGGAACATTTTTTGTAATATTAAGCTCTAAGAGGTAATTGCCTTTCGAAGGTAGTTTTATTTTCCACTTAACTTATTCGTCTCTCGCTGATTAATACTTAACTAAAAACTCCTTTAAAGAGAGAAACTAAAATTAACAGAACGTCGAGAACATTAAGTAAAGCTTATATATAGCTACATACCTTTTATCTTTTTACTGGTTTTTATTTTCTAGATCTCAGTTATGTTAGAAATGACGTAATGCTTTAAGTTTTTAGCGTTTGAGTTTATCCAGTATTTCTTTTGGTTCTTTTCTTGGGATATCTAACTCATTGAAATGCTTATCAAAACTAACTATTGCTTCTGCCCCCAACTTTTTTGCAACATAATACTGCAAACAATCATCAAAATCCAATTCTTTCTCGCTCATCAGTATAGCAACAGCTTGTTGATCATCTATTGTTGTGTCATAGATGCTTAACCCTAACGAATTTTCGATGTTCCTTAGAAAGGTTAACACTAACTTAGAATTGTTTAAAATTGCTTCAACCGCATGAATAGTAAAACTAGTAACTACCGCTTCTATGTCTCCATTTGCTATCTTGCCCAGCAATTGTTCACATTCTTCAGCTCTTTTCTGATCAAGGAGAAGCTCTAAGAATATGTTTGTATCAATTAAAAACATTTTTAGTCTATCGAAACCCAAACTTTATGTTGTAACTCAACTGAAGATGCTTTTGATTTTATGCTTCCTCTTAAAGCTTTCCAGTCAACGTTTCCACTTGAAACATAACGTCTAATTAAGTCTTCGAGAGCAGCCTTCATAGCTCCTTTTTTATATTTGTACTTTTCCATTGCAACCTTTCTAAACTTTCTTGCAAGAGCTGGTTTTATTTCAGCTTTTATTACTTCGGCCATATGTACTTATGTACTGAAGTACTTTATAAACTTTTAATGAGCTTAAAGATTTTTTAAAGAACTTAAGTTCTTAGAAGACATAGCACTTCCGTTGAGCTTAAGTCAAACATAAAGCATTTATTTCCAGCTTACACAAGAGGTCTTTCATTTCCTTAATTCTTTTAACTTTAAGTTAGAGTCTTCCACAAAGGAACATCATTAATACTGAAGACATTCAACTTTAAGCTTTTTTGCAGAGCAATTTGCGAGCTTGTATGGACTCAACTAGTTGGGCCGCATTCCTAGGATCAGTTGATGCAATAAATCTCGTAAGAAAGTTGAAAAGAGATAATTTGCGTTTAAGTATTACTATAAAACATAAAATAAAGAGAACTTTAAAATTACAAATGCGAAAGATTTACAAAAGTTAGAATTTCACGAATGCATACAGCAGAATGCCAAATTCAACGACATTTGTACGATGGTGTAACAAATGCAATGTCCCTTTACTTGGGAATAAGTGTGATACATGCGGAAGCAATGGAATCTTCATAAAAGTTAGAAAACCAGCAGACATAAGACCAGTTTTTGATGAGGAAAGAAAAACAATTTTGAGAACGCTAGACAAGCAATACGGAAGCGGAGCTGGGAAAAAAGTGTTGTACGATAACCACTTAATACTTGCAAACAAGATATTTTATATAGATCAAGCTTATGAAATAATTTCAGATGGGAAAATAATAGGTCATTTCTTTTTCGATGTTTACGATTATGATTGGGTGTTTAAACCGATCGAGTATGGATGCTTCAGAATATTTAAAAATTTAAATCTAGGAATCTTAAGAGAGAATACTAAAGTAAAAGAAGAATTTGAAACTGATGACTCTAACTTTTCTTTAGAAATGAAGTACTTACCGATATATAATGAAAAAGGAATTTATGGAGTTGCTCAAATATTGAGTAAAAAAAGAGCAAAGACAATAAAAATTTTTTCACCTATTTCAGGAGAAGAAGAAACTAAGCCATCTAACCTAGAAGATGCTTTGAACGCAAACCTAGAGTACATTAGGAGAAAAGAGTCAAAAGCAGTAGCTTTTATCTACAAAATTTCAACTAGAGTAAAGAAGCCAGTATGCGTTTCTTATTCTGGAGGGAAGGATAGTCTTGCAACCTTACTTCTTGTACTTAAAGCAGGAATAAAGCCGAAAGTCTCTTTCACTAACACTGGAATTGAACTCCCAGAAACTGTAGAAAACGTAAACGAAGTAGTGAAGAAGTTTAATCTTGAACTTTTAACAAGCGACGCGGAGGAAAGATTTTGGAGAGGATTAGCTGTTTTTGGACTACCTTCAAGAGACTATAGATGGTGCTGCAAAGTAGTAAAGCTAATTCCAACTGCAAGGCTTTACAAAAAGGAGTTTCCAGAAGGAAGTCTTACGTTCGTTGGGCAAAGGGCTTTAGAGTCAAGAAGTAGAGCCAGAACTGGAAGCGTTTGGAAAAACTATTGGATTCCGAAGTCGATTTCTGCTTCTCCAATAAATGATTGGAGTATGCTAACTGTATGGTTATACTTGCTATATAAAGAAGCTTTCAACTTAGTAAATAAGGCTTACTTTTATGGGTTTGACAGAATAGGCTGCTATCTATGTCCTTCCTGTAGTATAGGAGATTACTTATTCGTAAAAGAAAAGCACCCTGAACTTTGGAAAAAGTACGAAAAAGAACTTATGAGCAGATTTTTAGACGAAGCATCGCCATTTGTAAAGTACCACTTATGGAGATGGAAAAAAATTCCAAACAAAATTAAAAAGGTTGTAGGAGACGTTAGAAGTAACTATTCTAAAGCTTATCTTATAAAGAAAAATGAAAAAACCATAGAAGTGAATGTAAACAAAGAGATAGATGAAGGAAAACTAAAAGAA
>JAAOZO010000061.1 GCA_011605715.1 Nitrososphaerota archaeon
AAAAATAGTTCCTTACTTCTCTCTTTATGAAATTAATCCAAAGTCTGAAGGCTTTGCTGAAGGTTACATAAAATGGAGGAGAGTAGTTGACGATAGAGGCTCATTAATAGAGACTTATCCTCCTTACTATTACTATGGTTTTGGAATGTGCCTTTCTTCAGGTTGGAAAGATTTTCTCAAGATGTACGTAGAAAAAGCAGTAAAAACGCTTGGTTTTGATGGAGTCTACTATGACTATGCTCACTACTGGTTCTGCGGTAACAAGTTACACAAAGAATGTGACCACTCAATTATAGATGATGTAATAGACTTTTTAGAGTACACTAGAGAACTCGTTGGAGAAAGTGGAATAGTACTTTTGCATCAGTCTGGTTGGTTCCCATGCGTTTTAGCATTATCGGCAGAAGGTTTCCAGCATGAACGCTAAGGATGAAAGCCGAAAATCTTATAAGCTGTAAGGGTGTAGTAATATACGAGGAAAAACAGCAAATTGCTTAGCTACCGTTTCCGCTTGTATCCCTCAAGAAAGACTGAAGAGATATTACTTCGACATCTTGATTTATGCAGATGGCTCTATAATCGCCTACTTGAAGAGTTGAACAAGGCTGAAGGGCGAAAACTATCTCAGAAAGATACACAAGCGTTAATAGTTAAGCTGAAAAAAGAGAAACCAGAACTTAAACAGGTGTATTCTAAGGTTTTGCAGATGGTCAACTACCAGTTATGGAGCAACATTAGAGCTTTATCTGCATTGAAGAAGAACGGAAGAAAAATAGGCAAACTGCGATACAAGGGCAACTGGTTTAAAACACTGAACTATAATCAGTCAGGCTTTAGACTTGAAGAGAAGAAACTGTATCTTTCAAAAGTTGGAGCCATAAATATCAAACTGCACCGCCCAATTAAAGGGCAAGTCAAAGGTGTTCTTATTAAGCGAGAGTCGTCAGGAAAGTGGTTTGCGATCTTTCAAGTTGAAAATTCAAAAGATAATACAACTGCAACTGGAAAAGCTATAGGCTTAGACGTTGGAATAAAGTACTTCCTTTCAGATAGTGACGGAAGGCAAATAGAGAACCCAAAGTTCTATAAGCGGTCTCTTGCAAGAATACGAAAACTACATAGAACCTTGTCAAGGAAGAAAAAAGGGTCAAAGAATAGAGCCAAAGCAAGGGTGAAGCTTGCGAGAGCCTATGAGAAAGTTGTAAATCAGCGGGATGATTTTCTGCACAAACTTTCAAGGTTCTACGTGAACAATTATGATGTTATTTGTGTTGAAGACTTGAACATAAAGGGCATGGTTAGAAACCATAGCTTAGCTCAAAAAATATTGGATGCCTCTTGGAGCAAATTCCTTCAGATGTTGTCCTACAAAGCTGAGAATGCTGGTGGAACACTTCTGAAGGTAAATCCAAGAGGGACAAGTCTAGAGTATAAGTATGGCGAACTCGACCGCGACTATAACGCTTCGCTCAATATTTTAGAGCGAGGCTTAGCGGGGTTGGGACGACCCTTTGCGCCTGTGGAGATAAAGCCTCTACCCTTAGTTGTAAGGGCAAGCGTTATCGTTGAAGCAGGAAGCCCTCACCCTTCAGGGTAGGGTAGTTCACTAGCAAACTATGGAGATGCTCAGATAATGCTTGAAGATTGCTCCTCATGGGAAGAGATTCCTTCACTTGAAGAATTTCCACCAAACACGATGCATCTAACATTTATGAATGAGAAGGTTCAAAAGCTCCCTTGTCCAAACTATCTCTTACTAGAAGGAGAAGAAACTGCTTGGAATCTAAATACTAAACTTTCCTTACTTGGTGCGTTTCCGGTTGGTGGTTTAGGTTTAGTAGAAAAACCTACGCTTGCGTTGTTCGAAGCCTTTAGGGCCTTCGATTTGTCTAAGTTTAAGTTTAAGGATTATACCGCAGGTTATGTAAAGGCAAACAACAATGCTATAAAATGTGCTGTTTATTTCAATGAAGAAATGATTCTAGTAGTTGTAGCTAACGTTGAAAGAAATCCAGTAAAGAACTTTAAATGGACAATAAACTTAGAAAGCATAAGCTGGAGTTCTTCTCAAAAATATCACTTAACAAGTAATCTTGGAGATTTTATAACTGTAGTCGAGGGAAGAGATCTCGTGAACAATGGAGTTGAAGATTCTCTTAACGGCTCCAGATTTAAGGTATACGTTATAAGAAAATACCAACCTGACAAGAAATATGTTCTCTGTAATACTAGAGCTTGGAGTGAAAAGTATGAAAACGAAAAGTTAGTAGTTGAAACCAAAGGACCAGTTGGTCAGGGAGCAACTCTAAAGTTTTACTCATCTAAAAAACCAGAAGAAGTTAAAATAAACTCTAAACTTTTAGCTCAAAATGAATGGTTTTGGGATGAAGCAAATAAAATAGGCACAATAGAATACGTTTATGAAAAAACAGGAGAGACTATAAGTATCCAAATTGTTTAAAGACTAACTTTTATGTAGTAACAAAATAAAATGACTGTCGAGTGGCATAGCGAAAAAAAGAAGATAAAGACTTACAAAGTAATTGACGAAGATCCTTTACCAAGATTTTTTCAATATTATCCATATACTGGCTTAAATAACTTTGATGATAAAGCTGAGCTTATAACTTATAACACTATAGTAGTTGAAAATGAATACCTTAAGATGCTTGTTGTTCCAGCGTTAGGAGCAAGACTTCATGATCTTTTCGATAAGGTTAACAAAACTCACGTTTTTCACTACAACGAAACTATAAGACCTGCCAATATTGCGCTCAGAGGTGCTTGGATAGCCAATGGAATTGAATTCAACTGTTTAGACAGAGGCCATCATACTCCAGACAATTTCTCACCAGTAGACTATAAGGTTAAGGAATGGGAAGATGGCAGTGTAACTTTTTATCTAGGAAACATTAATTTGATTACAAATATATATTATTTAGTTGGACTTACTTTAAGACCAGGAAGACAATTCCTTGAAGTATCTGTTAAAACGTTTAACAATGATGTGCTAAGAACAAAATATTATTTTTGGACAAACACGGCTGAATCAGTTACAGAAGGTAGTCGCGTTTTTATACCTGGAAAGCATACAGTAGAAGACACATTTCCAATAAACAAAGAGGGTATCGATGTAAGCTGGTACAGGAACAACAAGTATGCAGTAGATGCTTTCGTGATAGACTCTGAAGAAGACTTCTTCGGATACTATGACTACAACATGCACTATGGAGTAGTGCAACATGCTAATCACTTTAAAGTGCCTGGAAAGAAGAGATTCACGTGGGGTACTAGCGAAGATGGATTGTTTTGGGCACCAATACTTTCAGATAAAGGAATACCCTATATAGAACTACAGTCGGGTAAGTTTAGAACACAAGCTATAGTTGGGTTTGTAGATCCTCACTTCTTCGACGAATGGAAAGAGTGGTGGTATCCAATTTCAAAGGTTAGGGGGATTTCTTATGCAAACAAAGACGCTACAGTATACGTTGATGTTAACCCAGAAGGTAAAGCAGTTGTTGGAATATATGTGACGAAAGACTTACCTAATTCTAAGGTTGTGATTCATGCTGGTGAAAATGTTATCGAAGAAAAATTTAATCTATCGCCTGGAAATCCATTCGTTAAAGAATTTACGTTCGGTGATAAAAGAATAAAAGTCGACGTTATAGATGAAAGTGGCATCGAAATCATATCTTGGGATTGCAGGGATTATAGAACAAAAATTGATGAGTCGGTATATCTTCGACCAAGTAAGTTTAGCGTTGATGTTCAAAAAACTGCAGAAGAGTTTCGTATAGATGGAAAATTAGAAGAAAGAATGGGTAGCTCTTTACTAGCTGAATTAAAGTACAAGCAAGCATTAAAAGTTGACCAAAACTTTTCTGAAGCCCTTTGTTCTTTAGCCTCAATTTACTATCGAAGAGGAGCGTATAGAGAAGCTGTTGAGCTACTTAAGAAGGCCTTAAAAAGAAACCTAGGTTATGATGAAGCTCACTACTACTTAGGCTTATGTTACCTTAAACTTGGAAAAGACTTTGAAGCAGAAATGGAATTCTGGGAAGCTAGAAAGTCTACAAAGTATTTTGTACCATCTTCGTACAGTATAGCTGTATTAAAGATAAGAAACAAAGAGTACAAGAAAGCTGAAGAGATTCTAGAAGAAGCTATTGAAAGAAACTC
>JAAOZO010000212.1 GCA_011605715.1 Nitrososphaerota archaeon
CTTTTGATACTATCGAAGAAACTCCTTCAAAGTTTAAGTCAAACAGACTTCCTACCATCATTGGGTTTATTCCATATTTTAGTTCGTTGTAACTTTGAACCATGCTCCAGCAACCTCTTCGCCAGTCTTCTTCTTGTGCACGGGTCCACTTTTCAGGATTTGCTGAAGGCTGAACTAAAACTTCTGTACCACTCTTAACTAATCTTTCGACAACATCTTTGTGAAACGCATCAAAACAGATAGCTATTCCAATTTTTGCGAATTCTGTTTCTACAACATTAATTGAATTTAAATCTCCGTTACT
The DNA here is from genome assembly GCA_011605715.1 of Nitrososphaerota archaeon. GTDB lineage: Archaea > Thermoproteota > EX4484-205 > EX4484-205 > JAAOZO01 > JAAOZO01. The sequence continues at coordinate 305 of JAAOZO010000212.1, forward strand.
TATATCTAATCCTTTTGGGCCTTCTATGTCTATTAGGTGCACTTTTCTTTGAACTCCAATTATTTTTCCATTAGGATCAAAAACTAATGAAGTGTTAAAAATCTTGTTATCTCTTGCAAATTTTACTTCGTTGTTATATGCCTCTATCCTTGGAATAGTTATACTTCCTGTCACTACATAAGTACTGTATTTTCTTGACATTTCTTTGAACGTTTCCGTGTAGTTTCGAAAAATCTCTTCTGAGTTCATTAAAAAGATGCTTCTAACTAAGCTTACTTTAAGTAAAAGACTCTTAATAAAAATATAGGGAAGCTTTTTCATTGTAGTTCTTTTCATGGCTTCTTCAATAGTTTTAAACTCATCAACATTTATCTTTTCAGAAGCTATTACTAGAGGCGTTCCGTAATCTTCCGGAAACACTACGAGGTTTGGAACATCGTTTCTAATTAGGCCTCTCATCTTTTCGAAAAGGCTAGCTGTCTTATGTTTAAAGCTCTCAAACGTCCTATAATCTTTTATGTTGCATTTTACTTGAACAGCTATTGCCCTAAATTCTCTCATGTTTTGTCAAAAAATTCTGGAAAATTTAAGTATTTTCGTTTGTCCTTTAAATAATGCTGCCTAAGCTTAACTTAAGCTATGGTGTTAAGCGAACTAAGATTCCTCTCAGATGATATTCTCGATTTCTTTAGGAGTAAGGATACTTATGCCTTATTGAAGTATTTTTAAATTCTAAGAAGATACTGTTAGCTTAAATTTAATAAGTGAAATAGCAAATTTACTTTTAAGAAGTAAGAGAGTTATTTTAGTATCATCTTTGCATCTACAACGGTAGCTTTATTTTTGTCTAAGATTATTGGATTTGCATCTAAACCTAGAATGTAACTCTTGTACCTTCTGCCTATGTCTGAAAGCTTCAAAACTAAGTCTACGAAAGCATCTTTATTAGCCTTTATCCCTCTAAAGCCTTCTAACAAATCTTTACCTTTTAGTTCACTTATCATCTGTAGAACGTCTTCCTTAGAAACAGGAACTACCCTAGTTGAAGTATCCTTGTAAATCTCAGTATATATACCACCAACTCCAATCATAATACACATTCCAAAGTTACTATCATAAATTAAACCAGAAATCATCTCAACATTGCCTTTCACCATCTCCTCTATCAGCAACTTTTCTCCTTTAAACTTCAGCTTAAAAGCTACAACAGATCTTCTAAGCTCAGCTTTATTCTTTATATTTAGTATGACCCCTCCAACATCTGTCTTATGGATAAATTTGCTTGAGGAAACCTTAAGAGCAACTGGAAAGTGTAACCTACTTACTTTTTCTAAATCGGATAGCTTCTCTACAAGTACGTAACGTGGGACGTTTATTCCTTCTTCCCTAAGGAATGGCTTAACTAGGTGTTCTGGAATTACTTTATTTTTTGTTTTAAAAGAATAACTTAAAATTTCCTGAAAATATTTTTTATCCATAATAGCCTCACTCCCTTTTTTCAAACTTAAATTTTTCTCCTTTCTTCACCTTCATTAAATACTTTCCTCTTTCATAAAGAACTCGAAGAGAAAGCACTGCACGCCTTATGTCAGGAAAAACGGGAACTCCTCGTGCTTCTAGCTTTCTTATTACCTCTTCTGAGTACGAGCCTCCTATAATGCAAGGAACCATTGGTTTCTTTCCGTTTTTGAACCACCACTCCGTGATTTCAACTAGCTTATCCGTAGTCAATGGTGTTTGAATTAAAGGAAACGATAAAATACCATCAACATTTTCATCCTCATTTACGACATTAAAAGCATGGTCGAACATTTCATCTGTTACGTTTCCGGTAAGGTCTATCGGGTTATTAACTGAAGCAAAGCCTGGCAACTTTTCTCTTAATTTCTCTTTTGAACGAATAGAAATTTCAGCCATCCTTAGGCCTCCTCCAACGCTACTATCTTCAATGTAATCCGTTGCAATTACACCATAACCCCCACCCGAGGTCACTACTGCTACGTTTGGTCCAAACATTGGTTTCTGATAAGCAAGTATGCGAGAGTAATCAAAAAGCTCAAGCATGTCATTTGCCTTAATTATTCCAACTTGCTTGAAGGCACCATCCATGGCTTGACTGGGCTTAGCCATCGATCCAGTATGTAGCATTGCAGCTCTAGCTCCAGCTTCTGATCTTCCAGCTTTCAATATTATCACTGGTTTAGAGGGAGTTATCTTTTTACATAGTTTTAGTAGTCGCTGCCCATCTACAATGCTCTCTAGATGCATACAAATTACTTTAGTATCTTTTTCGTCACAAAACAGTTCTAACATGTCGTTTTCATTAACATCTAGCTTATTTCCTAGACCAACGAAAGCAGATATGCCGTAGTGGTGGTACTCAGCCATATCCATAAAACCAACTGCAGAAGCTCCACTCTGAGAAATGTAGGCTATAGGACCTTTACCTGGTCTTCTTGATTTCTCCTTTACAACAAACATTGAATCCAAACCGATGCTAGGAACATAAACGCCTAAAGTATTTGGTCCAAGCACTACTAGATTAGTGCTTGAAATTTTATTTTTGATTTCATCTTCCAGTTTTTTCCCTTGTTCTCCTATCTCGCTGAAGCCGCTGGAAATTATTATAGCAGCTTTAACGTTCTTCTCTATACAGTCATCGATTACGCTAGGAACATTTTTTGCAGGTACTGCAATTATTGCAAGGTCAACTTCTTCTGGAATGTCTATTATTCTATTGTATGTTCTAATGCCATCAATTGTTTCTTGCTTAATATTAACAGGGTACTTCTTTCCAGAAAAACTTTGCAAATAGCTCCATATGATTCCGCCAATTTTTGACTTATTCGCAGAAGCTCCTACCAGAGCAATGCTTCTCGGACGAATTAAATAACTTAAGTATTTTTTCTTTTTTTGCTTACTGGCGAGCATTTTTTAACTTATATTGAAGCTTGCCTGATGTAATCCTCAAGGGTTTCTATTATTTTTACTTCTCTCTTACCAACAATCCTTTCAACTTTGCTTATGAAGGATTCAATTTCATTGCCTTCGAGTATTCCAAGTTCAATATGGAATTCTCTTTTTCCCATTGGAGAAATTTTTTCCAAGGTTCCAAGTTTTCTTTCAACATCTCTTCCAAGAACAAGACAATTTGCAGGCTCTATTCCTAGAACGTACTCGCCTTCTCCACACATTTTCCATTCAATTAATCTTTTTAGTTCACTCTTCCTGAATTTTATGTAAACTCCTAGGCCTCTGTTTAGCTTTGAGTTTATTAGTGCTGCATAAGAGAACCCTTCTTCGTCTGCAAGAGGAACGTGGAAATAGACTCTTTCTTTAAAGTCTTTCGTAGGCGGCAAAAATTTATTAAACTTTTCAGGCTCAACCCAAGCGTCTTTGTCTCTAGGATAAGCTCCAACTGTAGTTGAAATAAATAAAGAGTCTTCGCTCAGCAGAGGATATCCTAAGTTAAAATGGTAGAGGATCATCAACGGCTGTTCTCTCCATCCTTCGTTTGTTACTATGTCATGTATCCTTATAGTCTTGCTGAACAACTTTGTTTCTATCCTTCTTTTTAAAGACAAGTTTGGTCCAAAGAAGCTTGATTCTTTTAGTACTCCTTCAACAAACATAGTGTAGTCGTTGTTTTCCCAATAACCACCATAGCTTATGTTTGAAGCAGGAGAGTAAGAAATCCTCCCATGTAAACCAAGCTCTTCACCTTCATCAATTGTCGGCCTCCCAGCATAAGTTAAACCACATGTTGTCAATAGTCCAGCAAAGAAGCCACGCAACCATCCGTATTTCTCTGGCTCAAAGTAATAGGGAGCGACATTCCCTGTCCAACTTCTATATCCTATTGCAAGTCCCTTGTAATCAGCTCTTGAAATGTCTAAGCCACGATCGGCAAGAACTGTGAAGCTTAGGCCCGAACCAGTTCTAAGCTCAAAAGCTCTCACACCCCTTTCTTTTCCGTCTTCATACTCAAAAAAAGAAACGCCTCCAATTTGGCTTATGTCTCCAATATACTTAAGAAGTTCTTCTCTCTTCATTTTCCTCGCTTTATTACGCTAAAGAAAGAATTTAACTTTATCGATGGGTAAACAAAGTACCTTTTTATATAGGGTTTTTAAATACATGCTTCAAGAGGTTGAAAGCAAAACCAATAGTATCAATAGTAGTCCCAACACTCAACGAAGCACTTTACATTGAAAGAACGCTTATTTCGTTAAAGTTACAGGAAGTCGACTACAACTACGAGATAATTATCTCAGATGGTTGTAGTGAAGATAACACTATAGAAATTGCAAGAAAATATGCAGATAAGATTGTCATAGAGCCTAAAAGAACTATTGCTGCTGGAAGGAATAAAGGAGCTTCCGTTGCAGAAGGAAGAGTTTTAGTTTTTTGTACAGCTGATACTTATTACCCAAGAAGATGGTTAAAACTAATTACTTCTCCAATAATAAAAGGAAATTATGGCGTAGTCGTTGGACCATTGTATCCACTTGACGGAAATCTGGTAGAGAACATTTTTTCAAGACTATTTCTCTTACCATATGGCTACCTTGCTTCATTTCTCAAGTTTTATTACGTTGGAGGAGAAAACATTGCTATACACAGGAGTATTTTCAAGACGTTATCTGGATTTAATCCAGATATGGTTACAAGCGAAGATACCGACCTTGTAAAACGTGCTTCTAAAATTACAAAGGTAAAATTTGAACCAAGAGCTGGAGTTTATGTATCTTTGAGAAGAGTTCACAAATGGGGTTACGTAAACTACATGAAATTTCATACAAGGAACTACATAAATTATCACCTACTCAATAAAACTTATGGTAAGTATGAACCAATAAGATAAGAGAATTGTTTTTGATCTTTTACAGAAGTTAAATCTGAGTTATTGTTACTTCGTCACCTGTTTTCATTCCTAGTTTTTCTGAAGCATTACCTTGATTTATTGATATCTCCAATGTACCAAAACTATTCACAAGCAAAGCTAATTGACCAACATCAACATCAGAATAAGTGGAAACGAATTTAGCTGGATGTACTTTTTCTTCTGAAGAAGAAATAATTACGTAATCTCCTAATTTTATTCCTATTTTTTTAAGATGATCTTCACTAGCATTAAGCACTATATTTCCGAAACTATCAACAAATAATACACTGGCTTTAATGAAGGATTCCCCAACATTAACCTCTTCTGGCTCAAGTAATGTTATACTGTCTATCTTTTTTCCAAATTCATTTAATTTAACACCTTTAGAAATATAGGCTGCAACATAAGAATACACGTCACGTCCATGAAATGTTTTAGAAACATTTTTGCCGATATACTTTTCGTTTTCTATTTCCCAGCACTCATAATTTTTCCCACTCGTTACTCCGGTGAAGATTCCATTGTCCGGGCCAACGAATATTCTATCGTTGACTTTTAGCACTATGTTTTTTCTGTTACCTCCTACACCAGGATCAACAACAGCAATAAATATTGTATCTGGAGGAAAGTACTCGGCAGTTTTACTTAATAAAAATGAGGCCTGTCTTACGTTGTGGTGTTCTATAGAGTTGGTTATTTCTACGATCAGAGCATCCTTGTTAATGGACAAAATGACACCCTTCATTTGAGCGACGTAGATGCTTCCTTCTCCAAAATCTGTAAGTATTGCTATTGTTGGTCTTTTCAACCTTCCACCCTATTTTATTTTGTTTACGACTACCTTAAATACCTTTTTAGTGAGGTTTGAAAACTTTAATAAGGGTAATTTAGTCATTCCAAAAACATGGATTGGGGCATTGATACTTGGATTTTCAGCGAGATTCCAATACAGGACGCGCTAACAAAAATAAGAAGCAACAACATAAGATACGTGGAAATTGCCTATGAGCATCTTGAAAAAGCAGACAAAAACGGTAACTTAGAAAAACAATTTGATGAGCTTAAAGATGCATTAGCTTCTGTTGATGTTAAAGCCATTCAAATCCATGGTCCTTACGGAGAAATTGACCGTCAACTTGGTTCTATTAACGAGAGCGTGAGAGTGAATGCTACTAAAAA
>JAAOZO010000138.1 GCA_011605715.1 Nitrososphaerota archaeon
CTCCGTTTAACGTATTTGTAAGTTCTACTTACAGAGATTTAAAAGAAGAAAGAGAAAAAGTAATTGAAGCTATTGAAAAAGTTTGCAAAGCTATTGGAATGGAAAAATTTCTTCCGGATGAGAAGAGTACTCTCGAAGTTTGTTTAGAAAATTTAAAAAAATGCGATATTTACGTAGGAATTATTGGTTCAAGATATGGCTCCATTGTTCCAGAAAGTCAGCTTAAAGAAGTAGAAGGTAAAAACTATGAAAAGTACAAAGGATTATCGTTTACGCATTATGAGTTTAGGAAGGCTGGTGAGCTTGGAATTCCAAGAGCTGTTTTTATAGTTAACGAAGAAAGTAAAGAAGACGAAATTAACAAATTTAAGAAAGAAATTGAAGATTCTATTTTTCCATCTTACTTTGATAACTTGGATGAACTTAGTGAGAAAGTTGAAAGCTTATTGAAAGAGAAAATTCCTGAATGGACGTTAGAAGGAAAAATAAAAATCCCAGGCTTTTATGGACGCGAAGAAGAACTTCGTGAAATTTACGAGAAGATAACTGATGAAAAACAAATATATAGTATTATTAATATTTTTGGGATCGGTGGAATTGGTAAGACAGCTTTTGTTGAAGTTTTATTGTTACTCTTAAGTATTAAAGGATATCTTGTATGGGAAGTTAGAAGCACTGAAGGCAGAGAGACCACATTCTCTACTCCAGAAAACTATAAGAGTGGTGTTTTAGAGTTTCCAAACATAAGAGGTTTAGTACAGCTTTTAGGAATTGAAGTAAGAGAAAACATTGAGGATTCTCTTATAAATTGGTTAGACGACAATAACATTGTACTTTTTATTGATGACTTTCAGAAATTAGAGAACAATTTTAAAGACTTCATAAACAAAGCTTACAATAGGCTAAAAAATGGAAAGATAATTATTGCTTCGAGAGGACGTGCTAACGTAAGATGCCATCTTTCTAAAGAATTGTTAAGATTAGAAGAAGAATCTTGTAGAGAGATGATTAGAAGCGAATTAGAAAACGTTTCTTTCGAACCAAAAGAAGAAATCGTTAACCTCATTTATGAAAAGACGAGAGGATATCCTTTAGCTGTTAAAATGCTTGTTCCTTTAGTTAGTAGGTATAAGTTGTCTTTTTATGAACTAAAAAAGTTTGGAAGCATTAAAGACATTCAAAATGAAGAAGAAGTTAAAGGTTTTGTTTCAAGAGTATTCCTAGAGAACGTAAAAGACGAACGAGATTGCAACGTTTTTAAGTACTTATCTCTTTTAAAAGACGGGTTTGACTACGATATTTTGAGATCTATTTTAATGATACTTAACGATGAAAGATACAAATGGGAAAATGAAAAATTGCTTCGTGATTTTTTAAGCCAATTTATACCTCATATAATTAGCTACGATAACAGTAGGAAAAATTTTAATTTTAGTCATGGCATGATAAAAGAAGCTGCTTATTCCAAAGTAGAAAACGTTAAAGAAGCTAGAGAAAAAACCCTAAATATTCTAGAAGAAATGGACAAAAAACTCTCAGAGGAGAAAAAAGCTTTTGTGAATGAAGAAATTTTTTATCAAGCAGAAGAAATCATGAAGCATAAAGGAGAAAAGAAGGAGTTAATGAAAGTTGCATTTGAAAGCTCGAAAATGTTAGCAAATTATGGATATCATAGATATATTCCTTTAATGACATATGAATACGGAAAAAGAGCACTACATTATGCTGAAAAAATAGAAACCTGGGTTGGTGTGCTCATAATGGTTGAGCATGTATTAAGATATATTAACGTACTTCTAACTCAAGAGGAAGAAGCTAGAACTTTGTATAACAAAGTGAATGAAGTATTTCCAAAGGCACTTAAGTTAAATGAAGATTTGACGAGGTATTACTATGCATATGCAATGGAACACTGGATTGTCTACACCCTATATTCGTTGAAAAACATTGAAGAAGCCAGTTCGCTTTTAGAGAAAGCTCTTAAAGAAGTTGGAAGTAAGGATTCAAAATTAATTAAAGATGAGCTATTGTGGCATGATGCATATTCTAGCCTACTAACAATTAAGTCAGATTTACTTCACGATAAAGGAGATTTAAAAGAAGCGTTAAGAGTTCTAGAAGAAAAAGAAGAACTATTGGGATACTATAAGGATAAAATAATAAATAGATGGGGTGAGAAAAGATACTATGAGCATAAATCTGTAATTATGAATAGACTTGGAATACTAACGCTTGATACAGCAGAATCTGAAGATGATTTAAAAAGAGCCCAAGAGTATGAAAAGAGCTCTATTATATATGCTCTAAAGGCAGATGATAAGAGAAGTGTAGCTGCGAGTAGAACTAATTTAGCTAAAATTCAAATGGTGCTTGCTAAAAACCAAGACGACTTTAAGAAAGTTTATGAAAAAGTAGAAGGAATTAATCTTGAGGATTGTATCAAAATTTTTGAAGAAATAGTAAATAGGTATGGTGAGGCCTTGGCTAAAAACCATATGGCTATTTGTTACCTAGCTTTAAAAAACGATGAAAATGCCATAAAATTTGCTAAAGATTCGATAGAAATTGTTAAGAATGGATCTGATGAATACTTAAAAGCAGAATATGAGTTAGCTTTAGCTTACATTAAGATGACTTCTAGATTAAGTGATTTTAAGAAAGGAAAACTATTTGATGAAGTATACGAACTAGTTCAAGATGCTTATGAAAAATTTAAAAAGATAAGAGCAACTAGCCAATTCATTGCGCTTGTCGTAGAAGTAGTTGCAAAATACTTAGAGAACAAAATAAACTATGATGAGCTCTTAAAAGAGTTAAACAAACTTGCCAAAGAACTAGAAATTAGAGGAAGTAAAAGAAGAAAATTGCGTACCCTAAAACAGCTTATAGGCGCTATTAAGAAAAAAGGAGATATTGATGAAGATTTGCTGAGGCTCGAAGGAGTTAAGCTTCTTTTAACACTGTAGTTATTAAAAATCTTTTTAAGTTATTGAAGACGAATAATGCTTGCTTCGAAGAAAACAGAATTTTTAAATGAACTTTTAGTTACAACCACAATACAACTTGTCTTCTAAAACTAATTTTAGTACATCAAAATAAAAAGGTTAGTCTATTGTATACTTGCTTTTTTGGGGCTTAAGTTAACAGAGCCTTAATATTCTCACAAAATCTATCAATTTGAACTTTTACATCTTCGTTTATTATTTCAGCTAGGGATTTTATCTTTTCGTCTTCAGAAATATTTTTTGTCTTTAATTTCTTTTATAAGCTCTTACAACTTCTTCGTCCTTAAGTAGTTCTACGTCTTTTTCATTATCTGAAGATAGCAGTTCCCCCTTCCTTATTTTTCGATTCACTTTTCTGCTTCTTTTAACTCTTAAGTATTGCTTTCTTCCTTTCTTTTGTTAAGTTCTACATTTGCTAATACTTATTTTCGAAGCTTTCGATAGGCTTTTCTTTTAAAACTCATTAAGCTTTCGATTTTTTATAAAAAATTAAGTTGGCAAAGTGCAACTAACTAAGTTAGGTGATCATTCGTCAATTTAATCTTAGAAAGCTAACTTCACAAAGCCTGCTTTCTTATAACAGTAGTAGCTTTCAAGCTTTTTCAATTCTTTTGAAAAGTTTATTTAAAGGCCTTTTAATTATTATTACTTTAACACGGTGTTCTTAGTTGAGAGTCGTTGTTACGGGAATAAGTGGCAGTGGAAGAGTCGAATTAATTAAGAAATTTTCAGAGTTTGCAAAAGAAAAGAAAAAAACAATTAAGATTTTTGACGTAGGTGAAATGATGTTCAACGCTGCAGAAAAATTGGGATTAGAAATAAAGGAAAACAAAATACTTGACCTTTCTCCTTCTGCACTAAATTTCCTTAGGGCAACAGTTTTCGAGCAGATAATCCGTGAGTGCTCGCAGTATGAAGATGTCGTTGTTGCAACACACGCTTCCTTTAGGTGGAGAAAATTTTTGATTCAAGCTTTCGATTTTAACTACCTTAGAGAATTAAATCCTGATATGTATATAACAATAGTTGATTCTTTGCCTTCAATAAAGTTGAGGCTAGAGTCTTCTAAAGCTTGGAGAGGAAG
>JAAOZO010000017.1 GCA_011605715.1 Nitrososphaerota archaeon
TCTTTTACTTGAGCTAAGCTTAATCCTAGAGTGTAAACTTTAACTCCAATTGCCTTTACAAAGGGGTCAACTCTTCTCCTAGGAAAGATTTTTTTATCGCTGAACAAAGAATATAGCTGGCCTATGCTTACTTTCAATGTTATCACCTCTAAGTATTGTTTGAGGGTAAGCATGGGCCTATAAGCCTTAAGTTGACAGTCTCGAGCATGTAAGTAATTGCTTTAAATCTTCAGTTGATTCATGATTTAAGAGAATCCAGTATTTACCATGATTTACTTTCTAGAAATGTCAAATAAACAGAGCACTTATTTTAAGAAAGCTTTATAACTTCTGGGGCAGAACTATAGTTCTGGGGCAGAACATGTTATTCGATCCTAGACCAAAAACAAGAAGAGAAGACCTATTTGGAAGAGACAAAGAACTTAGAATGCTTACCGAAAATGCTAACTTACCTATTGTACTAATAACGGGAATTAGAAGGATAGGAAAATCATCAATCCTAAGCGTATTTCTAAATGAAATCGATACGCCAAGTGTTATGCTTGACTTAAGGAACTTACAAAGCAACTATGGCCTTAGAGACCTATATTATCTACTGTCAAAGGCTTTATCTACAAACATAGATAAGTTTATAGAAATTCTTAAAAGTTTATCATCAATAAAAATTTTAGGTAACGAAATAGAAATAAAGTGGAAAGGAAAAGACGCGTTAACGTTGCCATCTTTGTTTGACTCTCTCAATAAGAGAAGATGCATAATTGCAATAGATGAAGCGCAAAGACTTAGAGGCCCTAGAGCAAATGAAGTACTTAACGCAATAGCACATGCCTACGACTATGATAGGAATATAACGTTTATACTAACTGGCTCTGAAGCAGGTCTTCTCTACAATTTTCTGAAGTTAGAAGACGAGGACTCTCCCTTGTATGGAAGGTATTGTTACAGACTAGTAGTGGAGCGGTTTGAAAAAAATACTGCTAGAGAGTTTCTAAGAAGAGGTTTTAAAGAGCTCAACGTGGACATAGGCGAAGAAGAATTGGAAGAAGCCATAAATTTTTTCGATGGAATTCCGGGATGGTTAACGTTCTTTGGGAATGAGTACGTTAGTGGAAATAGAAAGCTAGATTCTGTTAAGAATATGGCTGTAAATTTAGCTTTAAAAGAAATTAAAAACATAGTTAAGAAAAGGAGCCGTAGGTATGCCCTAGTTTTGAAAGCAATAGCAGAAGATATGGATAGCTGGAATAAGGTAAAGAAATATATAGAAGAAAAGGAAGGCGTAACCGTATCTTCTAGTATACTTTCAAATACTATTAACAGCCTAGAAGATATGAGTATAATTAAAGATTACAAATTTCTAGACCCTGTGTACAGAGAAGCAGCTTTGAAGCTTGTTTAGAATATCTTCTTTAATTCTTCTGTAGAACTTTTTAAGATAAGGAAAACTACAAACTAAGTTAACTTTGTTGCAATACGAATCAACATCTCCATAAAACTTAATACAAGCTTCTAACAATAGGGTAAATAAAATTGACCAATGAAGTTCTAAGCTAAGAACATAAGGAAGTTATAGAGCTTTGTTTCTATTAGAGAAATAGTAATTGTATAGGTATGTCCTAAGGCCGTATATGATACTATCTACTTTCTGAAGATTCTCTGGAACTTGCAATTCTGGTATTTGGGATGGATCAACGCCTGCTTTTAACTCTTCAACAATTCTTTGAACTGTTTCATATACATATTCGTCATACTCTGGGTCCAGTGGACAGTTTGCAAGCCCTTGCTCACAATTAAGTTCGTGCTTTCGCGGGTGCTTGCATTCCTTACAACGATTTTGGAAAAACAGTTGACTTAAGTACAGTTCGAAGCCTGTTTTCCAGTGGTTCAACACGTTGAGCGACTCATTAACCGCCCACTCATCAGGATCTTCACTAACTGAATTCTTTTCTTTGTCTATCTTAAGCAGCATCTTAACATAGTTGTTACTTTTCTTAATTTCTCTTAAGCGTTTACTTTTAGGTTTAGACTTAAGTCCTCTTAGTACTTCTTTGTCTTCTATTGGCGCTTCAGGAATTTCACGGGCTAGCTCATCTCCATGAAATCTGATAAAGCGCGTAAGAGTTCCAGCTGTTGGCGGCGGTGCAAGCAAAAGACCTATTTCATCATACTTAAGGGCTTCCTTTATTTCACTTTTAAGTGGATCGCCTGGCGGTAGCATGTGCAAAGCTCTTAAACAAAGCTTGCGCGCTTTTCTTTTCTCGTCAAGATTCCAAAGTAAGCTTGCGTACTCAAGTAAGTAGCGAGCTTCTGATTTATTAAGTTCTATTGCCTTGAGGATTTCAGCCTTTGCTTCATTAAGCTTTCCTCTACTTTCAAGAAGAAGGGCATAGCAGTAATGGAGGTAAGCTTTATCCTTCTCGTCGTGGTGTGATGCAATGCCTTGCTTAAGCATCTCTTCAGCTTCACTGCATCTGCCTTTAGCTTCATATAAGTAAGTAAGCGCCACTAATACGGGAGAATTCTTAGGCTCCTTAGCCAACAGCTCTTTTAAAAGTTTTTCAGCTTTATCGCTGTAGCGAAGAAGTATACCTTTAACCTCATCTTCATCAGCTTTTCCTAAAACTTCTTTTAAAAGTTCGAAGTCTATGTTAGCTTCACCTCTAAGCATTTGCCTTAGAGCATTCAATAGGCTCGTCCCACGATGGCTCTCCATACCCTATGCTCTAATTTTCTTAGTAACTAAATAAATTTTTTGCATCTAAGCTTTTGCTTGTTCACAGCTCTTAAAACAAGAGGCTATGAAAGCCTAAATTTATCGTTAACGAAAGATCTCATTAGCCTCGTAAAAGGTCTTTCGTAAGTTAGGTTATGAAGTGATCAACGTAGAAGAAATCGCTTACTTTTGAATTAATATAAATGAACTTGCTAAGTTACCAAT
>JAAOZO010000217.1 GCA_011605715.1 Nitrososphaerota archaeon
CTTAGTAGAAGACCCGAGAGTGAAGTATATTTTAGAGTCCCCTCAAGTTATTGAAAGAGCCTTAAGAAAATTGAGTGAAGATAAGAAAGCACCATCGCTTATAAACGACTATATAATTTTGGAGACAGCAACAAACTTAGGTTTAGCTTTAGCAACTTTTGATGAAGAATTAAAAATGATAGCATTAAAACACAACGTAAAAACAATACCTTAAGCAAGGTTAGAAAGCTACTTTCAAGAGTTGTTAACTTTTGCCCAAACTTGGGATGAAAAAGACTACTTTTGCAAGAAGATTAATTTCTTTATGTATGGATCGTAAGAAGTATTCCGCGAGACTTTTCTACTCTTCTTTAAACAAGTTTTAACATAATATTAATTTTGAGCAGTTCTCAAAAATATAAAAGAGTCCCCAGGGCTGGATTTGAACCAGCGACGGTCCGGTATCTACTTTTAGCCTGGTGGGCTGATCTTGTCTAGCCAGAGGCTAGCTTCTACAGCCGGAAGCTCTAATCCAGGCTGAGCTACCTGGGGTATCCCTAACTTCTTTCTTACGGGGGGTAAATAAATTTTTCGACTTATGTTATAAGCAAACTTATGGTTTTACTAACTTTCAAGAACTTTTCTATTGTTTTTTCTGCTCAGTAGCTTTGCTTTTACTTTCAATGGGTGCTGACTTTTTCTCAACTTTTTTCCTTTCTCCAAGAAACGATTTTATTTCCTTGTCAAGTTTTATCAACCTTCTAACTGAAAGATGGTTATTTCCAAATTTGCTTTTGTAGTAGTTCAAGGTTTCTTCAAACGGAACTTCCTTGTCTCTATCAACAAGTTTATCTGCATAGCACACCAGCTTCTCTTCTAGAGTTCTAGGAGCTAGATCTATTTCAACTCCAACTAGCTTTTTTGCTTCTGTCTTGCTTAAGCCACCACCAACGTGCCTTTCTGCTATAGAAGCCAACTCCTCAGGAAAGCCTTTTTCTCTTAACAAGTTTGCTCCAACAACGCCGTGCTCAACTCCATGAGTCTTTACTCTTCCTATGTCATGAAGCATTGCACCAGCAATCACAAGTTGCTCGTTGATATGAATGCGCCTTTCCTTTAGTTTTTGAACAAGTTTTTTACTTACTTCGGTAACCTTTTTGCAATGAGCTATAAGTTCTTCAGGAGCGTTTAATTCTCTAAGTAGCTTTTCTGCCTCCTCTTCCGTAGGATAGGCTGCTTTCTTCTCTTGAGCCTTATTTAATTCTAAAACGTCTCCTTGGAGTAATGTGAGCCTTTTTTCAAATTTTTCTATTAAGTCACTAACGTCAACTTGATGCAGAGGATTTCCACAAATTGGGCACTTGTAAAAAGATTCAACAGCTTCTTCAAAAGTTAACTTTGGATGTGCTGGATTTCCACAATGAAAGAAAACATGAGATTTTAGATAATCAATCTTTACTTTTATCTTTTCAGAAATAACGCGCTTCATATTGTTAACAAAACCTTCAAGCTGGTCTACTGCAGGGGACCAAACAAAAACTATTCTTTGAGTTTGTTCGTCTCTTTTTTCTTCATACCTAACTAAACCCAAGCTTAATAGTTTATAGAGTGTTCTTCTTACACTGGAGATTCTTAAGTTAGCATGGTTTGAGATTTGTTCATCCGTTGCTGCCTTTAGTGCTACTAATGCTGCTACTACTCCAGTGGCATCGTCCCCACCTACTATGCCAGCTATCTTTATGTACAAGTCTTCGTTGGCCTGCATTTTTCCACTATTAAGCTACTACTTTTGGAAAAGATAAACTTATCCTTCAGCAATGCTGTTTTAAGGTAAAAGCAATTCAAGAGTTCGTGCCTTTAAATACTTTTTTATATAAAATAAACTTAAGAACACTGAAACTGTCAACTTAAGGCTTATTTTTAAGTTAAACAATGAGCAAAAGAAGTCTACTTTATGGAGAAAACTGGTAAAGGTAGTTGGTAGAGAAAAATTTACAATAGACCTTTAGGAAGAAGAACTTCGCATTTAAAAGAAGACTACGATGATGAATAAGAATAAGGAAGTTTACTCCAATATAAGAGAAGGAACTGAAAACCTAAAATGAAACTCTTTCGAAGTACAAAATATTAAAACTTTCTTTTCAACTGTGTTCTATCAAAGTCATTATCGTTTGATATTATTTCTTTTGCTTTGCTCCTTAGGGCAACAGCTGAGTGCAAAGCATCCTCATAATCCAACTTATAGTTTTTCATTAGTTCAAGGGCCTTTTCTAAATCTTCTGAATTCAACGAAACTACCTTTAATCCTTGAAGGTTTTTTATTGCACTTATTACACCTTCAACTAAACTTTCATCCTTCATGCTCCTTCCAGTTAATCCTGCCATTATAACTAAAGCTTGGTAAAGGGTTAAGCTTGAAGTCACGTATGTGCCTTTTGAAGAGCTTTCAATTTTCTTTACCCATTAGCATGCAGCCTTTCCAAACGTAGCATGACCTCCAAGCCAATAAACGAATACATTCACATCTACGTAGTTTTTTTGCTCCACCAATCCTTCATTGCCCTCGCTGTAAACTCGTCTAGGTCTTCTGGCCACCTCTTCATCTTAAAAGCTCCAAAGTACTTATGAGCAACTGGCTTCATAGGTTTGATAACGATTCCTTCTTCTTTGAGTTCTACTTTAGCAAGGCTCCCTTCTTTTATGCCAACTTTTTCTCTTATTTTCTTTGGAATGAGCAGTCGCCCTTTTTTATCAACTTTTACCACTTCCATAAGTGTCCACTATACAATTTAATTCCCACTACTTAAATTTTCATAAAAAGATGAGCTTTAAGGGTTACGCTTACCAACTGCTAGACTGAAAACTTCGATGATTATTTTTTGTAGTAAGAAGGTTTGTAGACTAGATCACGTTTGTAGATGGCTTAATTTACTTCATTTGTTTAATCAAGAAGTAGTTAAGCAATTCAGAAGATTAGAGGAGTGATGCTATGAAGCTTAAGTTAATAGAGCAAAGTCTTCATCTTCTCGCTCTACTACTTACATTTTCACGAGTCTTCTATAAGTCTTTTAAAATAAATTCACTTTCTCAATTCTTCTTATACTTTAATTACTAAACTGTTCTTTATTGGTGCTTAAAAAGCTTATAAATTTACTTTATACTAGAAGTATAGAAAATGAAGGCTAAAGTTTCTTTAGCTTTAATTTTGGTTTTTATTCTTTCTTTAGCTCAAGCTATTCTTAGCTACGCTTATGTTTCAAGCTCTAAGACTAATGTCTACTGCTATAGGATATCTGGAATTAAAGTAAAATGTTTAGAGACTGGGCAGGAGGAAGTTTTAAACTACATTGGAGAAGCTTACTTTAAGATAGTTTCCAACTCAACTTTAACTTTCATTCCTAATAGCTTTGTAAATGGAATAACTTCTTTCTATGAGGCTGAAGTTTAATGTTCGAAGACTTTAAGTTTAGAATAAGAAAGTTCCTTCCCTGCCAAGCAATAGGCCTTGCGAATGCTTTAGTTATATACCTGCTTGTTGTTTCTTTTTTCTTTCTTTCTGCTAAAGACATAGCAGAACAAATCGTAAAAGGTTTTTCTTTTTCTTTACTAGTTAAGTCTTTCATTTTAGTTCTTCTTATTTCTCTTTCTTATTCTTTTACTATAGTTTTAATGCTAACTAAGTTAAATGAAAAAAGTATAAGGAGCATAAACTATAAGCTGGTTCTTAAGGGAACTTTAGTTAACTTCTTAGTTTTCTTACTACTTGTAGTGGAGTCTATCTTCATTGTATTTTACTTAAAGGTGAATCTTCCCTTAGCTTTAGCCATCGTAGTTTATTTTCTTGTTGTA
>JAAOZO010000153.1 GCA_011605715.1 Nitrososphaerota archaeon
GTCTATAAAGGAACTTAAAAACCTTCTTAAGAAATTTTATGATGAACACAAATCTAGCTCTTGGATAATTGGCAGAGGATGGGATCAAGAACTCTTTAGGGAAAAACGTTGGCCAACACGATGGGATATAGATGAAGTTGTACCAGATGTTCCTGTAATGCTTACTAGAGTGTGTGGACATGCTGCTGTAGTGAATACAAAGGCTCTTGAAATCATTGATTTACCTCAAAACATTCTTGAGAGTTCATACTTCCATAAGAACGAAAAAGGTTTGCCAACAGGAGTTGTATTGGAAGGTGCAGTAGAACTATTTAGGAGTAAAATAAAGTTCAGTATGGAAGAAATTGAAAAAATGCTAAGTCAAGCATTGGCTTATGCCACTTCTCTTGGCGTAACAACAGTCGGTTTCATGTCTTGTAATTTAGCTACTTTTGCATCTTTACAATCTCTAAGACTTAGAAGAACATTTCCAGTAAGAGTAAGAACTTATATGTCTGAGGGGTTAGACCTTATTTCAACTCTAGGCATTGGAAGAAGTTTTGGCGATGAATACCTAAAAATTATGGGTATAAAACTTTTTGTTGATGGTTCTCTTGGCGCTAGAACAGCGTTGCTTTCTAAACCCTATAATGACGATGCATCAACTTTAGGAACTCTTGTAACAGAAAAACAAAATTTAGTAAGCATGGTAAGGAAAGCTCATGAGAATAAACTGCAAGTGGCTATTCATGCTATTGGAGATGCTGCAGTTGATGTTGCTCTTGAAGCATACAGTACGCTTGGCTCAAACCTAGAGAAATATCGACATAGAATAGAACATGCTTCTATAGTTAGACCTGAGCAAGTAAAAAAGATGGCAAAGCTCGGAGTTTGTGCTTCTGTTCAGCCACATTTTACCATATCAGATTGGTGGATTGAAAGTAGAGTAGGAAAGGAAAGAGTTTTGTGGGCTTATCCTTTTAGATCTATGATCAAATCAAAAGTAAAAGTTGGTTTTTCTACAGATAGCCCAGTAGAACCACTAAATCCTTGGGAGACAGTGTATGCTGCAGTAACTAGAGGAGAAGATACTGATTTTAGTAACTATTCATCAAAAGAGAAATTGTCTTTAAAAGAGGCTCTTTTCTGTTATACAATTGGGTCTGCTTACTTGCTATTTGAGGAAAAAAACGTTGGTAGTTTAGAAGAAGGAAAGTATGCAGATTTTATAGTTATCAACAAGGATCCATTTGAAGTTGACTTAGAAGAACTAAAAAATATGAAAACATTGATGACTGTTGTTGCAGGAAAAATCATGTACAAATCTCCTAAATTGAAAGATATTGCTAGTTTTTAGAAAGCTTAATATCTTTACTGTCGTATAGAGAACTCATCTGAGCCTAGCGTTGGCAAAACAATAAGTAAGAAAGAATCTGAAATTGTATTTGGGACAGCTGCAATTAAGTAGTACAAAACGAAAGAATTCTGTACTACTTCTGATGACTGTAACATCCAAACGAAAAGCACAAAGAGGAATATTAGAACTAAGTCTACTTTTACAGATATTGAGCCATATTGCCTACCTCTTACATTTTTTGCATTATGTAAATACACACCAGATAAAAGAAAAACTAAGCTTATAAAAAGTGAAAGACTTCCGACGAATAAGAAAAGATTTGATAGAAGAATTATACTTTCTTTGCTCCAGAGAGTTGAAGAAAACGAAGATACGTTGATGTAAGAGAAGACAACTGTGATGCCTCTAAAAAAGCTGAGAACTGAAGAAATGAGAGATGCTATAAAAGATGCGTAAAATATGCTTCCTTCTGAAGGTCTTTCTACTATATAATTTCTGAAACAATGAGAACAATAGTACTTTCCGTTGAAGAAAACAGCTTCGGACTTTAGTATTTTGTCTTTGCAGATGCTACATTCTACAATTTCCGAACTCATTATTTAAATCTAGGAACTTTAGATAAAGCTTTTTAAACTTTGCTGTAACTTCTTAATTATCGTTAACCTAAGCTTCATACCATTACTCTAAGTTTTTGAACTATGTTAAATTACTTCTTCTTAGTTAATCAAATGAAATAAGTTAAGTCAAAACGTGTTCAAGTCCACGAACTCTCTTACTAAAAGGAAAATAATCGTCGAAGTTTTAGTTCTATCCTTTGTATTTCTCTTTCCATTACTTCGAGGAACCAATTCATAAGTTCGATAAACAAGACTTAAACCTCTACAAGCTTCTTGGCTTAGAAAAACTTAAAATTTAAATTATACTAAGAAAGCATTGTTCTCGTGCAAAGGAACAACGAAGTAATACAGGCAATAAAGGATTTTCAAAAACTTCATGGAAAAGAAGTTACAATAGAAATGTTAAACATAGAAGACGATAAAATTTATGTTCTTTTTGGTGGAAATATTTGCAATACTTGCAGTACTTATGATTATTTTGAAGATTTTATTGTTTCTCTTGAAAAATTTTCTTCAAGTCCATGGATTATGGCTTCTGTAGAAGATTTACATACATCCTATAAGGTAGTATACGTTAAGGCTGACTTTATTAAAGATCTAAAAAGCTTAAAGGAAGAAGTAGGAGAGAAAGTAAATGAAAGAATAAAAGAGTTTGAAGAAGTTAAGAAAAAAGGTGAAAAAGATGTTTTTAAGGAACTATGTTTTTGTATCCTTACTGCAAACTTTACGGCAAGGGGAGGGATAAGAATCCAAGAAGAGATTGGTGATGGCTTTTTATCACTTTCAAAAGAAGAACTTAGGGATAAGCTCAAGTCTTTAGGACATAGATTTCCGAATACCAGAGCTGAATATATTTTTGAGGCTAGGGAACATATAAAAACTATATTTGAGCTTGTCAATTCAAACTTAACAGGAAAAGAAATCAGAGAATATTTAGTAAAAAATATAAAAGGTTTAGGTTACAAGGAAGCAAGTCATTTCTTGAGAAACATTGGTTACAAAGACGTTGCTATTATTGATAGGCATATTTTAAAGTTTTTATCTAACAAAGGCTTGATAAACTTTGAGAATAGAAGCTTAACTAAGAAGAGATATCTTGAGACTGAAAAGATATTAGAAGCAATTGCTAAAAAGCTTAACTTTAACTTAGCTGAACTTGACCTTTACATTTGGTACAAGATGACAGGTGAAATACTAAAATGACAATAGACAACTCAAACATTGATACCATAGTCTCAATACTTGAAAAAAGAATAAAAAGAGAAGCATACGTAACGAAAATATCAAAGAAAGACAAAGACCCGTTTAAAGTATTAGTTTCTACAGTTCTAAGCTCTAGAACAAAGGATGAAATAACCGAGGAAGCTTCTGAAAGGCTTTTTTCAGTGGTAAAAAAACCAGAAGATATCTTAAAACTAAGCTTAAGCAGACTTGAAAACTTAATTTATCCTGTCGGATTTTATAAGGTTAAGGCAAAAAGGTTAAAAGAACTTTCCGATTACTTAATTAAGAAGTACGATGGAAAAGTACCAGATGATTTAGAAGAGTTACTTAAGCTACCAGGAGTTGGAAGAAAAACTGCAAATCTAGTTATCACTCTTGCTTTTAATAAGTACGGAATATGTGTAGATACACATGTACATAGAATAGTTAATAGGTGGGGTTACGTACGGACAAAATCTCCTGTTGAAACTGAAGTTGCATTAAGAAAGAAGTTACCAAAAAAGTATTGGAAGAAGATAAATAATTTATTAGTGGTTTTCGGAAAGTCAGTATGCAAACCTGTGAGACCAATGTGCAGTTCGTGCGCTATAAGTAACTATTGTCCAAAGATAGGAGTAAAAGTTCACTCTTAAAGAATTGCATTTAAACTAAACTTATCAAGTCTTGAATAAAAAATGGAAGAACTATTAACAATATGTCCATTGCAACCATTGAAACTAACATAAAAGTTGGAACTTTAATTTTTTCTTCGTTTCCATTTGATAAAACTAAACATCTCATTATTTTTAAGTAATATGGGAAGGATAAAATGAATGAAGCCAATACTACTAGAAGAATAACAAATCTTTCTAGGGAAATTCCTGAGCTAGCTATTGCTACTAAGGAAAAAAATTTCGAGAAGAATCCTAACGTTAGTGGGAAACCCATCAAGCTTAGTGTAGATAGGAGCACTGTAAATTTAATTTCTAGAGGGATATTTCTTTTTTTAGCACTACTCAAGCTCAATGTTGAGTAGCTTTTAGAGATAAAGCCAGACACCAAGAATAGAGAAGACTTCGCAATGGCATGAGCAAAAAGTTGAA
The DNA here is from genome assembly GCA_011605715.1 of Nitrososphaerota archaeon. Lineage (GTDB taxonomy): Archaea > Thermoproteota > EX4484-205 > EX4484-205 > JAAOZO01 > JAAOZO01. The sequence goes on from JAAOZO010000153.1 coordinate 4,260, forward strand.
GAACCATAGCCTCAATAGCAAGCTTAGAACCAATTGAGATTAGTAGCGTAGCAATTCCAAGGTTGAATATTGTTGAGTATGCTAGTAACCTTTTGAAATTGTCTTGCGCAAACGCTAAAACATTTGGAAAAGTTATTGAAAAGAAAGATATTATGAATAGAGTTTCCCTCCACCACCATTCGTTAGTTGGAAAGATGAGTGGCATAAACCTAGAAAAAGCATAGATTCCAAGTGTCACGATAACTCCGGAAAGTGCCGAGCTTACTGGAGCTAGAGCATTAGCGTGAAGTTCTGGAAGCCAAAAATGAAGTGGGAACAATGCAGCTTCAATTCCAAAACTAACCAGGAGTAAAGACTGAATTAGAAGAGAAACTTTTGGGTCTATCTTACTAATTTGAGCTGGTAAGAGTTGAAAACTTAAAGTGCCAGTACTACCATAGATTAAAGCAGTTGCAAAAAAGTAAAAACCACTACCTATGCTCACCATTCTCATGTATCTTACGCTTGCCATTATTGAAGGCGCATCCCTTGTGAACAGCGAAATTAGAATAACCACTATCGCAACACCTTCATAAAGAACGAAGAAGGTAAATAAATCTCCAGCTGTAACTGTTCCTAGAGATAGGGAGTATAAAAACAAGAAAGAAGAATAAAAATCTGCTTGGTCTGCTCTACCTTTCATGTAGTCGAAGCTATAGAGTAACGAAAAAACAAAAATAATTGAAAACATAATCAAGAAGAACAATGAAAAATTGTCTATAAACATATATGCTCCATTTTGGTCTCCGTAGTAAATGTTACTTATTTTAGCATAAATTAAGTAAAAAGCGAGTACAAGTGGAGGTAAGGACGATAAAAAGCTCAATAGTTTTATTATAGATTGTTTTTCTCCAAAAAACCTTGAAACAAAATAGACTACAAC
>JAAOZO010000203.1 GCA_011605715.1 Nitrososphaerota archaeon
ATACTTGGCTCTTTAAAAATGTTAATTACTGTATTGTTAACGATTAGAACCATGTGTTTATCTTTCCTTTCTAGGCTTATAAAACTTGCTTAAAGTAGTAGGTTATTTTGAATTTAATAACCTGATTCGTGAAACGCTCTTCGTTTTAAGAGATCAAACTTTTCTGTCTTCTGAGTTTTATTTTGCTTAGACGCTAATAAAACATCATCCTCTAAGGCGAGAACGAATGAGCAAAGTTTAAAAATAGTTTTAAGTTCTTTTGAAATTTAGATATCTCTTACAGAAGGAAGGTCAAGGTATATAACAGGAAAGCTTTAAGCTAAACAAAAGAAAAGTCTTATCCCTTAGCAAAGCCCTTGAGGACATTCCAACATGCGATAGTATCTTAACTTTAGCTCTAAGTCAAAGAACTTTTTCGTCAAAAAGCTAAAGAACTCTTAACTTCGAGTATCACTTTAACTCAACTGTAAGAGAGACAAATCTATGAAATCTTAAAGAGTTTTGAAGAAAATAAGAAAAACGTGACGTTTTTAGGCTTAGTAAGATACCTGCACGCTTTGATAGAAGATGCACAAATTCTCTAAAATGATGAAGTTTTTACACTTTATCGTCTTTACTATAAGCTTAATATCGAAGAAAAATCTGATGAATCCTAAAGCACGGTATGTCATTGTTGTTGAGTATGCTCTCAAGTCCTTTTTTCTTGAGTCTGTTCTTGCAGATGCTGTGTCCAAGTTTTTGTAAGTACTCCAGTGAAATCTGCTTTAGATAAGGTTAGTAATCCCTCAAAAGCTTTTCTAGTGCTTAAACTTCTTAAGTGTTACGATGAAACGTACAAAATTTCGCCAAAGCTTCCATACCCTTAAGAATCTAGCTTTCAGATAGGTAGAAATGAAAGTAACTACGATAGAAATGGTTCCTAAAATCTTTAAGCAAGTCTTACTACATGATAAGAACTATTTAAAAGATACTTTAAATAATAAATAAACAAAAGGTTTATAATAGTGTTATACTTTTATAACGCCGATATAAAATGAGCAAAAAGATCGTTGTGGTTGGAGGTGGGTATGGCGGAACAGAAGTGCTAAGACAAATAGTACTAAGAGGTCTGAGAAACACTGAGACTGCATTAATCAGTAACAAAAGATACTTTGAGAATACAATCGCTGCCACGGAATTAATAAGTGAGAAAGTTAAACCTGACGAACTGAAGTATGACCTTAAAGAACTTTCAACCTATTGGAATTTTGACCTTCATGTTAGTGGGGTAGAAACTATAGACTTAAACCAAAAAATAGTAAAAACAAGAGATGGGGAAATAAACTACGACATACTAGTACTTGCAACAGGTTCAGAGCCAAACTTTTTTGGAGTTCCTGAGAAGGACTTTGTAATCTCAGCCTACAGCTTATCAGACTTTACTTTAATAAATGAAAAGTTGAAAAAATTGGAACAAAATCAAAGAGTAGTTGTAGTGGGAGCTGGATTTGTAGGGTTTGAGGTTGCAGCAGAAGTAATCGACTTGTTTAATGTGTTAAAAAGAAAAATAAATCTCACGATAGTAGAAAAAATGAGTACAGTGCTTCCCGCATATAACAACGACCTTGCTAAAAAACTAGCGTTTGAACACTTTAGCTCAAAAGGAATAAAAATAATTCTAGGTGAGGGTGTAAAATATATAGATAAAGAGAAGGTGATTTTAGAAGATGGAAAAGAGCTTGAAACTGATCTAACAATCTGGACTGCAGGTGTGAAAGCTTCAAGCCTTACGCCTAGAATCTTAGGAGCAAAACTAAATAAAGGATACATCGAAGTTGATGAAAGACTTTTAGTTAAGGGTAGAGACTGCGTATTTGCAATTGGAGATGTCGCTCATGTAGAAATCGGTGGTAAAGTAGCTCAGAAGATGGCAGGTGAAGCGCTAGAGCAAGGAAAAACAGTTGCAAAAAATATAAGTCTAATGGTTAATGGTGAAAAACCAAATATTGTTCATAGTATAGTCTATACAACAGACTTTCCTAAAGTTTTACTATCTCTGGGAGAAGGAAAGGCTATGCTCATTTTTGGGCCACAGTATGCTACCATGGGCGCAGTAGAGTATTTCTTAAAGAGAAGGATAGATCAAGAAGAAATAATGCAGAGATTTCCATGAAATTTCGCCTCATAACTATTCTGAACATCGTTCCTAAAAGAAAGTCGCAAACAGTTCCTTCTCTTCTAAGTAAGAATAATTCCGAGAAGAATAGTATTCAGCACTAAAAAGGAACGGCTTACGAGAAAGATCTGTCGAACGAAGGAATAAATCTACTCAGAATAATTATTTTTAACGGCTTACGAAAATACGAATTAGAGTGATCTAAACTTTTTTACAACAATGAAATAACTTCGTTACACAGTAAAAAGATTTAACTGCCATGCTGTAGCCTAGTCAACGAAAAGCAAGTTGAGGAAATCTGCTGAAAAAGTTTTAATGAGTCTTTACTCTGAAGGTATAATAAAGAGAG
>JAAOZO010000181.1 GCA_011605715.1 Nitrososphaerota archaeon
AAATCTAGATCATAAACCAAGCCTCTTTCTTTGTGGCATTTATTAAAGTTTTAACCAAAAGACCACCTAGTTGCTTGTCTAAATCTCCTCTTAAGAAAAGAAGGTCTCCTTCAGATAGGTTAGGAACGTTTGCAAAGAATCGGACCGGCAAAGTAACTGTACCAAACGTTGAGTAAAAATCTGTGCTCCAGATAAGAGAGTTAACGCCCACCTGCATAGAAAGACCTGTGCGCGGAGAGGTATCAGTTATGGGACTAACTGGTTTATGGTAGATGTAGCCTTCTACTCTAGTTGCATACCATTCTCCAAGCAGGTTTTGTTTTAGTACCAACTCAAAGGGACTAAAAATGTCAAAATCTACAAAAATAGGAGCTTTAAGAACTCCGAAAAGCATACTCTTTTCGTCAAGTTCAACGTCTTCACTTTTAACGAGAAATTTTCTAACGGGCTTTTTGTATGGTACGTCTATACCAAACCTAAAAGAATAGGATAGAGCAGAAACAAACGTAGACTGAAATGGAATACCGAAACTAGACGCATATTCGCTTAGAGCAGAAGGAAGAGAATTAACTTCGCCCAGTTCCATCTTTTTAGCGACCAAATTAAATAAAGAATCAAACTCAACTTGGTCTTCGATGTTTTCTGGAAAGTAGACTAGGTCCACTATGCTTGAATCATTAAAGAATTTTTCATATACTTTCTTAACTATGAATATGCCACTTGACGAAGAAGAGTTCAAAACTATTCCAGGGCTCAGCTTTGTGCCTTCCATGGGCAAGGAAGAAGAATGAGAATAATTAAGAGTTTTCCTTCTTATGTCCCAATAAAAATGAAGGGCGAGAAGAATAAAACTTTTAACAACTTTATCTTGTAACTAAAAATTCTAGGCTTTCTCTTAGATTTTCATAGGAAAGCAAAACTTCAGATGCTCTTTAAATTTAGTCCAGGACCTATAAAGAAGGCCTCTATAAACCCAGCTAGAAGGAGCAAAAGATAAGATAGAACCATAGTAACCAAAGCCACCTTCAATTCGCCTTTTAGATCCTTTTGCCTACCGATGATTTTATACGTAAGAACTACGTTCTCAGTAACTATTAAGGAGTAAGTTATGTACTCTATTAATCCATGTGGCATTACGAGGACTCCAAAAAAAGCTATCTGCGGATTAATAACGTTGTTACTTATCGAACTTATTGCAACACCTGTGCTAAAGGTAGAGTAAATACTCAAACCAATGCCAAACAAAGGAACTATCATTCCAGATGCGATAAGAGCATTATTAGAAAAGATCTTTAAAGTTATGGAAAGCATGCTGCTCCCTTTAAGTTCTTCAGCCATTTGTCTTAGCTCATTTTCTAGCGTTTTATCTGGTGAATAAAAAGTACCAGCAAAGGTCGTAGCCACAAGTATAATAAAAACAACCGAAAATATTGTACCTCTGTTTCCACTGAACATCCTTAAGACAGAGCCTGAGACTGAACTCATTCCTTGCTTCTGGTTCAAATTTTCCTTAATAAAGATTTTTCTTTTTTAAGACTTGAAGGTCCAACTGTCCAAGAGCCAAAGCTCTGGGTTTTTCTGAGCGCACTTGCCCTATAAAAAAGTTAAAATCCTAGTGATTTTAGTATAAACGAGGAAAGTTGGCCACAGTGCTTATTTGTGGAGAGTTAGGCTCAGGAACAACAGACGTTGGCAATAAGTTGTCAAAGATTACTGGATTACCAGTTTACAACACAGAATACTTCTTCAGAACTATTGTAAACGAAATAAAAGTATCCTTTGAGCAATTGGCGGAAATGGAGAAGTCGGGAGAAATTGATTTAGAAGGAGTAGTAAGAAACATGGTTATAGACAAATTAAACGAAGGAAATGCGATAATCGAGGGTAGGTCTGCACTCTTAGGCCTTGATAAACCGGCCAATTTGAAAGTGTTTTTGCACAAGGATAAAGAAGACAGGATTAAATTAGTTGCAGAAAGAAGAAAAATTTCTCTAGAAGAAGCAGCGAAGGAAGTTGAATTTTCCGATAAGGAAAGGTCGGAAAGAGCTAGGGTCCTCTTCAACGTTGACTGGACGAATTCAAAGCTTTATGACATAACAATAAATACCTCAAAAATAAGTCACGACGAAGCTGCAGAAATAATAGCGAACGTTCTTGCAATAAAGAGCAGGAAGAAGTAAGTTTCACTCTTCAAAAAAGAGTGACCTTCAACTTAACTGTAAAATAAGGAGCGGTAAGAAAGTCAGGAAGCAACTACTTAAAGAAGTCTCTCTCGGGTGGACGTTGAATTGACTTTGCACCTTTTCTACTTTTTTCATACTTGTAGCCTTTAACTATGGCACCTATTATGCCTTCGTTAGAACTTCCAGTTATTAGCTCCGCAGAAGCTGCAAGCTCGTCTATTATCGCAATTCTCTTAATTCTTAAAACTCTTCCGAAGAGGTCTTTTTTCCCTCTTAGGTCTCTCAGTGGTGTTATTCCATAGCTACCTATAGCAAAATTAACATCGCCTAGTCTAAACGGTCTTCCCAAGGTATCTGTGATTATAACCGCTACGTTAAATCCAAGCTTTTTGAACTCTTCAGCATATTTTTTTGCAACCTTATCTGGATTTCTTGGAACTATAACTGCAGAATCGCCACCATCAACGTTTGACAAGTCAACACCTGCATTGGCTGAAATAACTCCGGCTTTGCTTTCCGTAATTAGGTTTTTTCTTTCAAGTCTAACTATATTTTTTGTTTCGTTGAGTATTAGCTGTATTACTCTTGGGTCTTTGTCAAGTTTTTTTGCAATAGCTTCTGCAAATGGAGAAGGCTTAATCTTGTTTAAGTTAAAAACTAGACCTTCTGCTTTAGCCACTACAGTATGGGTAAGTATAACTATATCGCCATCAGTAATTTTAAAATTTGACTTTCGTGCTATTTCTACGACTAACCTGGGTAAGTTAATACCTTTCTCTATTGCACCGTCGTACTTTATACCAAATATACTTATGGGGCCAACAACCTTACTCAATCTCCTTTCTCACCTTTGAGAGTAACTTTTTTGCAGAAAAGTAGTCCTCTTCAGTAGCAATTGAAAAATATGAAAGGTGTAAGGGGTCCAAAGAAGAAACAGCGTTCCACGATATTGCCAT
>JAAOZO010000166.1 GCA_011605715.1 Nitrososphaerota archaeon
GATTAAAAATACAGAGTATATAAGCTTTTTATTTAAAAATGCAAGTAACTAACAAGAACAGCTTTTCATGACTCGTTCCTAAGCAGAACGCGATTAGACAAAATGAGCTAGAATAAAGGTAATTACTATTAAACACTAAGTAATGAGCAAAAAAATCGAAAGTAAAGTTAGAAAAGAATAAAGCCCATACACGTTTGATATTGAAAAATATAGTTCGAGCTTACTCATAAGAATTCCGTTTCTTTTTAATTATCCAAAGCTCTGCTACTCTTACTCCACGACTACCTTTAGTGGTAATCCAAGTTAATTTTAATTTTCCCTCTCCAATATAGATTGCTTCTTGAGGAATGGGAAATTCCAAGGTAACACACTTACCAAAAACATCAATAAAATCATGCACAACAAAGCTTTCATTTGCTATAAGCTTTATTTTTCCTTCAGAAGAACTGTAAAGAAAAGTACCAATGTACGTCACTCTAACGTTGTAAGAAGCATCTGGGTCTAAATTATTGTAACAAACCGTTAATGGAACTTGAAAAGGAGAAGCGATATTTCCAATCCATGCCAACGGGATTCCGTTATATTTTCGCTCTAATTCTTCTGAATGAAGTAAAGGTGTTGCAAAAGTAATTCCCGTGGACAAGAGATATCCTGGATCATCTATCCATTCTTCACCTTGTTTTGGCAAATGACGTAAACTTCTAAAGTTCCCAAAATCATCGTAGAAACCTCCAGGTCCAGGATTTGTTCTATTTACAATGTTACGAATAAGCTTCAGTCTCTCCTCTTCACTCTCGATAGAGCGAATAACTTTAAATTGAGCAAGTAGCCATTTTGAATTATTAAGTGGCATATTGATATCATCCATGAAAGCCCCCCTTTCCCAACTCGCAGCTTGATGTTTTTCTACGGATAACTGCGCACCAATATTCCTAAAGAGTTCGTCAGCTAACTCTTCGCATTTTTCATAATAATTTCTAGCAACAGGTTTCTCCCAAGCTCTAGCTAAGATTTTTTCAGCTTCTTCTATTGCTTTTAACGAACCCAATTGTTCAGCAGAGTCTAGGACTTCTATTGCTTCTTTTTCCAGTTCTGTTTCATAAATTAAACGCCTTTTTATGTAAGCATCATAGTAAGCTCTCAATAAACACATCTGAAAACGATAGTTCTTTAATACAGTTTGAAGTACACTGTTCTCCATTTCTTGCCACTGTCTTAAAGTAATTTCTATGTTGTCATTAGCTATAAGGGGGCCATTCCAATTTTCTTCAAGCGCAAGAATGCCGTGGGCTATTTCATCTGCCCATTCACTGCAAATGAAAAATCTAGCATAATCTCTTAGAGTTTCTATAACTGGAGTCTTAGGATCCCACTCCTGGTCAAGCCAAATGAACTTATTTACGTCATCGTTTATCCCTTCTGAATAACAAATACTGCCTATGGTATACTGCGCAAACAGATTATGAATGTGCTTCATGGCTTTGGGTCTTGGATTAATACATTCGCGACCTAACGTTATGGCAAATGCTAAATCCCAATTTGGAACGGGGTACTGGCATATAATAGAATGAGTTATGTCGGGGTAATGGCGTATTGGATATTTTTTAGGGACGATTCTACGTAATTCTTGCAATGGAGTTTTAACTCTAGGCCCAAAAACAATTCCACCTAACCATTCTGGTTCCTTTTTTACGTTCTCATAAAACTTTTCGTACCACTCATCTGAAGGAATTTCTGGGAATTGAGGCGAAAGCCAAATTTTAGCTTTTGGATGATACTTACTAAGTATTTCTGCTACTTTTTTAGCCCATTCAAAAAGTTCATCGGCACCTAGTTCTCCTGGATCACCACCAGGGATAAACACAGCATCTATCTTAGGAAGCTTAGCAAATATTTCCTCTCTTTCGGCTAATTCTCTTTTTATAACTTCTTCGTTCTTAAAGTCAGAATTTGAGAACATATTCGGATACCATATCCAAACATCTAAACCATAAGAAGAAATTATTTGAGAAAGCTTTATCATCATTTCCAACGGTGGAACTTTCATCAGAGAATTTATTGGTTCATCGTCTGTTCTTGGTGGTAAAATTTCAATGCTATTTGCTCCAAAGATAGCAAGCTCTCGGATGTACTGATCAAATTGCTCTACAGACCATGCATCATAGGCGTTTGTTTTTGGCCTATAGCCTAGTTGGTGTCCTCGTAGCGAGTATAAAGGGGTACTAGAAATTTTTAACTTACTACTTATCTTTAAAGAACCCTTTTTCCATAAAATTTTCCTTAGAAACTTACCGACTCCATAAATAACACCTCTGGGATCCTTTCCTATGATGAAAATAATTGGAAACTCTTCTGAACTTACCAGTATACGATAACCTTCTGTTCCAGGTTTATCAAGTTCGTCTATTATTTTCAAGTATGGTGCAGCAAAATCCATTAGAGCTTCTTCTGAACCTACTAAAATAAGTGGTTTTGTTTCCCTCGGCCATTCGTGAACTATGGGAAGAGCTATTCCTGTTCTCTTTTCTATCTCTTCAACTAATATTTTAACTGCTTTTTCTTCTAAATTAGAAATATTTTTAGGAGTTAAGATTACCGCATTAGAAATATCAACTAAATTCATTTTTATAAATCGTTTACAGATTTCTAATATTTAAGTTTTTCCACAATAAGTATGTGCTCTGTTAACTTAAGCTTCATACCATCGCCCCTCTAATTTTTTGAACTATTTTATTTACTTCTTCTTGGTTAAACAAATAAAACAAGTTAAGCCAAACTTCTCTAGTCTGTAAACCTTCTTACTACAAAAAATAATCATCGAAGATTTCAGTTCTATCCTTTAAGAACTGTACTTCTCTTTATATTAGTTCAAAGAACTAAATTCATAAGTTCGATGAACAAGATTTAAACTTCTACAAGCTTCTAAGTAGAAAGGAGCACCATCAGTATAAACAGGATGCCTTCCGTACAAATTGATTAAGCTTATTAGGAAAAGCTCAGCTTCATAGGAATTTCTAGTCGTAGAAAGCCAAGTACTTCTTTTCGTAGAGTTCATAGGTTACTCAAGTTAGCTTTCCAGAAGCGTTTAAAGTAGCAGTGAGATTGAAAATCTAAGAGAACAAATATATTTTTCTTTAGCTAGGGGTGAGCTATTTCGCATAACGTTTTTAGTTTTTTCATGTAGTAGCAGTAGTTGTAAAAAGATACGTTTGGAGGTAGACTATG
>JAAOZO010000106.1 GCA_011605715.1 Nitrososphaerota archaeon
ACTTTAGGTTTATGACTAGTAGTAAAAAATATTAGAAAAACCTACATAAAAATTTTCCAAGACGATCTTAAGGAAAGTTTTAATAATAGTGCATTGCCTAACACCGTTTAGACGAGAAACTCAACTTCTTTTAGTCTGAAAACAAAAGATAAAACTCCTTGAAAGCCTTCTTTAATAGTACGTGGATCTCAGTAAAGCTATATTGGAACGCTCAAGCAGGAATTGTGATGAGACTAAAGAGATCAGTCACGAGTCCAGTATTTTCAAAGTATGGTGGTACTATCTTTTCCAGTAAATGAAGATGCTAGAAAACCCTATGCAGATGGAATAAATTTATAAGAATGATTCGGTTTTTCGCCAAGAATTTCAGATTTTAGCTTATAAGCAAGAGCTTTCTTTAAATACTGTATTGGAAAGAAGGCTTGAACTTAGTATAAGACGTTCTCACTAGAGGAGCTTAAGAAGTTAATGGGTAAACTGGAAAGTCAGAGTTGTAACTGAATTTCTAAGAGAAATTAGAAGTAAAAAAGAAAGTTAATCCAAACGTTGTTTTTCTTGTGTATGCGAGTTCAGGCCACGAGTGGAATAAAGATGCAATATGTGTAGATTGGATTCGATAGATAAAGCTAGAATTAGTTGATGCGATTTGCTCATGTCCGGTCACAGAGAAATTGGCACGGATTTTCTTTAGAGCAAGACTTCTGCAGAAGCTATAGTAAGTTATAACAAGAAAAATATGTAGAGAATTGTGGTGCTTCCATGGAGGTGAAAGCTCAGCGACAACAGACAATATGCCAGGGAAAAATGAGTTTTGGCTTCAAAAGCAAGAATGATGGTAAAAGCCGATGAAGTTCTTGTATTTGCCTATGCTTGCTTAGACGTTTCAAAAAACATGGAGTAACTTTAAAGTAGTACTTCAAGGAACTATAACTTAAGCTAAGTTGTGAATCAAAATATTTTAAACTCTTTTTATCTTTGATAACTTAACTTATAAAACTTGAAGAAAATCTTAAATATTTACATTAAACTTGTCCTTAAAAGTTATGTCGAACGCAGAGGGGTTCATTCTTGAGAAAGAATCTTTTCCAAATTTAATAAGCTTGTTAATGAAAGAAGCCGATGAAGTTTATGGTCCTAAGGAAGTAAATGCAGGAGTCTATGACTTTAGAAAAATAAATAAGCCGGAAGAAGTACGCTTAGGCGAAGTAACTACAGTTACTCCTCCTCTTAAAAAAGTTGTTAGACCTCCCTTTGAGGTCTTGTTTAAGTTTAAAGGAGAGGAAATTGAAGTCGATTATGACAGTAAAATAAGAGCAATAGTTGGAGTTCATCCTTGTGACGTTAATGGCCTAAAGTTGTTAGATAAAGCTTACTCAAATGCAGGAAAAGACCCTTATTACTTTTCTAGGCGTAGTAATCTAATAATCGTAGCTGAAAACTGTACTAGAGCAGATGACAACTGCTTTTGTACTTCTTTTGATACAGGTCCAGAACTAAGAGAAGGTTACGACCTTCTGATGACAGATATAGGTAATAGGTACTTAGTTGAAGTGGGTAGTGTGAATGGTGAAAAGCTAGTTACTAAACTCAATTTACCCCACGCAAAAGATGAAGATTTAAAAGAAAAGAATACGAGAATAAACTTAGTAAAGGGAACAATAAGAAAGAAGCTTAATACGGTTAACCTTAAGAGAACAATGGAGGGTAGCTTGTATCATCCAATATGGAAAGAGCTTGGAGAAAAATGTTTGTCTTGTGGTATATGTAGCGTGGTTTGCCCAACATGTTTTTGTTTTGAAATGGACGATAAACTTAACTTGGATCAAAAGAGTGGAGTCAGATACAGAACTTGGGATTCTTGTATGTTTTTTGAATACTCAGAAGTTGCCCTCGGTGGGAACTTTAGAAGGGCGAGATCAGCAAGGATAAGGCAGTTCATAAACCATAAGTTAAATTATTGGGTTGATCAATTTGGAACATTTGGGTGTGTTGGTTGTGGAAGATGCATAAGACAATGTCCAGCAAATATAGATATAGTTGAGGTGGCAAGAAGAATTGGAGGTTCCTAAAATGGAAGCCATAAAAAATCAATACATTCCCAAGAAAATAAAGATAATTGAAGTTAAGGAAGAAACAAAGGACGTAAAAACCTTTAAGTTCCAATTCCTAAGTCAAGAAGAGAATAGATTTAACTTTAAACCTGGAAACTTTAACCTACTCTCAAAACTCGGAGCAGGAGAAGCTGCGTTTTCTCTAACTTCAGACTCAGAAGAAGGGAATTACTTTGAAAACACAATTAGAAAAGTTGGAAGAGTAACCTCGACGATATTCAATATGAAAGTTGGAGACATTTTGGGCTTTAGAGGGCCATTTGGAAACGGGTGGCCATTGTCAAAAGCTGTTGGAATGGATTTAGTTCTTATTGCAGGAGGCCTTGGGTTGGCTCCTCTTAGGCCTGTAATTTATCATATTTCAAAACACAGAAGCTTCTATGGATCTGTTGACATACTTTATGGAGCAAGAACTCCAATGGATATGATCTATACAAATGAATTTAAACTTTGGCAAGAAATACCCGATGTAAAGCTTGAGCTTACAGTAGATGTTGTACCTAATGGAGTTAGCTGGAAGCATAACGTGGGAGTCGTTACTACACTTTTCAAGAACATTCGTGCAAAACCAGATAGTTCTGTAGTAATGATGTGCGGACCAGAAATAATGATGAAGTTTGCCTCAGAACTACTACTAAGAATGGAATTTCCAAAAGAGAATGTTTATGTTTCTCTTGAGAGAAGAATGAGGTGTGGCGTTACGAAGTGTGGACATTGCCAAATTGGACCAAAGTTCGTTTGTAGGGATGGTCCTGTTTTTAGTTTAGCCGAAATTTGGCCACTTCCAGACGTAATTGAGTAAGGTGAGAAGAATGGATAACAAAGTTAAGGTTGGAATTTTTAAATTAACATCGTGCGCGGGGTGTCAAATGGTAATTGTTCACCTAGAAGATTCTTTACTTGAGATAAACAAATACGTAAGCTTTGAGTATTTTAAGATGGCTACAAGTAAAAACGAAGAAATGCAACCAGTAGACATTGCCTTGGTAGAAGGTGCTGTAACTACCTCCGAAGAAGTTGAAGAACTTAAGGAGATAAGAAAGAATTCAAAGGTTTTAGTCGCAATTGGTTCCTGTGCAACAACAGGAGGCATACCAGCTATGAAAAATGATACCTCACAAGTTGAGCTTGAAAAGTACGTTTACAAAAATTTGATACCTTTGACCTCAGTAAAAGCCTATGGACTTAATGAGTATGTGCCTGTTGATGCTTACTTGTATGGTTGTCCAATAGAAGGAGATGAATTCTTACAACTCATGGCTAACTTACTTGCGGGCATAAGTCCAAGGTTTCCAGCTCCAAGTGTTTGCAAAGAATGTAAAATAAGAGGAAATTACTGCTTGTTAGTTCAAGGCAAGAAAGCCTGTCTTGGCCCAATAACAAGAGCAGGATGCAATGCACTTTGTCCATCGAATGGTTATCCTTGTACTGGTTGTAGGGGTCCTTCGTTGGACTCAAATCCAAGGTCTTTAAGGGAAATACTCTTAGACAAAGGTTACTCGCAAGAAGAAATTAAGAAACTGTTTAAGCTTTTTAACAGCCAAGTATCAGAATTCGTGGAGGTGTAACTTAATGAATAATAAAAGAGAAATTAACATAAGGTATATTTCGAGAGTTGAAGGCCAAGACTCAGTCTTAATTAACGTAAGAGACAATACAGTAGAAAGTGTTTTGCTTAACATCTTTGAACCACCAAGATTTTTTGAAAGATTTTTGATCGGGAGAAGGTTTGATGAAGTTCATTACGTGACTTCAAGAATATGTGGTATATGTCCTATAGCTCACGTTGTAGCAGCACTTAGAGCGGTAGAAAACGCTATTGGAGTAGAAGTTGATGAACAAACTAAGACTTTAAGAAAGCTTTTAGCTATGAGCGGTATTATACAAAGTCATGTTCTGCATGTTTTCTTTTTAGCAGCTCCAGATTATCTTGGATACCCTGACGCAATAGCTATGGCTAACGACTACCCTGAAGTTGTAAAGAAGGCATTCAAACTTAAAAAACTAGCAAATGAAATTTCAGCTACTATTGGAGGTAGAGCTGTGCATCCGGTCTCTGCTTCTATTGGAGGTTTTTTGAGTTTTCCCACGGAAGAAAAACTAATGAAACTTAAAAATGAACTAATTGAAGCCAGAAAAGATGCTGAAGAAACAGTAAAGCTGGTTGCCAGATTTTCGTTTTCAGAACTTATTCGAAAACAAGAATTTGTAGCTCTTTCAAAACCAAACGAATATGCAATATACGATGGTAACTTAGTTTCTAGCGAAGGTCTTAAAGTCCAAGAAAAAGACTATAGGCAATACGTAGAAGAACATTATTTTTCACACTCTAATGCTAAGTTCTCAAACTTGAGGAATAGAAGTTCATTTATGGTTGGGCCTTTAGCAAGAGTTAACTTAAACTATAATTTGCTGAACGATGAAGCAAAAAGAGTCGCAGAAGAAGCTGGATTTAGGGTACCTGAGAATAACGTGTTTAAGGCCACGTTAGCAAGAACAATAGAGGTCGTACATTTTATTGAAGAAAGTATAAAAATCATAAGCGAAATAAAGATAAAAGAAGTAAAACCAACCTACAGTTGGAAACCTGGATCCGGGATAGCTTTAACAGAAGCCCCAAGAGGACTACTTTACCATAGTTACAAAATTGGAAAAAGTGGGTCAGTAGAAGAAGCAGACATAGTAACTCCAACAGCTCACAATGCATACAATATAGAGAATGATATAAAAACTATTGTTCCAAAAACTTTAATTTTAAAAAATGAAGGAGAAACAAAGAAAGTTTGTGAAATGCTCGTTAGAGCTTATGACCCATGCATTTCTTGTTCTGTTCACTTTCTCAATCTTAATGTTGAAAAAGATAGTTAAGAAACTTCGAATTATTTGGCGTGTCCCACGACCAAAGTTGGAGAATTCTTGCTTTTAATTGTTCATCGTTCTATTGTTCGTTTTTACTTTTCAGTTTCCCATTCTAATTCTTCTCAGAGTAAAGCTTAGGCTTTCTTGTTGTACTTGTGTGTAATCTTTCTGAGACCAAGTAGTTCTAATTAAAGAATTCATCGCTAGAACTTCTCCTGAATTAACTACGAGTCTTCAAACACATAAATGGATAAAGGTTAAAAAGTTATAAAATTAAACTTTCTCTTTAGTAATGTCTAAAGAAATGACCAATAATTCTGCTCAAAGACTGAAAGTTTATTACATAGGGAACGAACTAATAGAGGAGGATTCAATTCACATAAGAGTTTGCGAGAAGTTAAAAGGATTGCTTAATGACGTAGAATTTATTAGACTAAATGATCCTTTAGAAC
>JAAOZO010000196.1 GCA_011605715.1 Nitrososphaerota archaeon
ATATAGTTGCTGGAATATTTTTAGGATTTCTAAGAAACAGAGAAGATATACTGAATGCTGTAGACATCGCACTAGAAAAAGGTTCTAACGGAGTTTGTTTCTTTGTTTATCCAATGCCGCATCCAGAACTGAAAGAAGCTACAAAAGAAGCACTTTCTAAATTCTAGCCATGAAAAAAAGAAGAGTTTCTTCCAACTTTACAATTTATCTTAAAGGACTTGCGAGAACTGGATGGATGCAAAGAGGAGTTCCTAAAGAGTTAGCTGAAAGCGTTGCAGAGCATTCTTTTGAAAGCGCTGTAATAGCTTTTGAGCTTAGTAGCTTTTTAGCAAAAAAAGGAACAAAAATTAATGCGGAAAGAGCAGCCGTAGTAGCACTAACGCACGACTTACATGAAGTATTGACTGGAGACCTTCCAAAGTGGACTTCGCAGAGAGTCGATAAGAAAAGAATAGAAATCCTAGCTTTTAAGGAATTTAGTGAAGAAATTGAAAAGCTATTGCTTGAGTACACGCTACAAAACTCTATAGAAGCTAAAGTAGCCTACATATCTGATAAGCTTTCAACTTTCATTCAAGCAAGGTACTACTACAATCTTGGAATGAAAGAAGTAAAAGAAATAATGCACACTACAAGAAATGAAATTATAAAAATGATACAAAAAGAGGAAAGGCTAAAGAATCTTAGAAAAAGCTACCTTGTAAAGTTAATGTACAAAGAAAAGAGGTTATAAGAAGAACAGAAAGAGCAGCATCGATAACGATACTCTTAAATAGTACTTATCGTATTAGCACGCAAGTGAAATGAGCAATAACGTAATATCAGTAAGAAACTTAGTAAAGGTATATGACAAAGTTACAAGAGCCCTTGATGGAGTTAGTTTAGACGTAGAGGAAGGAGAAATATTTGGATTGTTAGGGCCGAATGGAGCGGGAAAAACTACCTTAGTTAGAATTCTTACGACTCAAATACCTCCAACTAGTGGTGAAGCTTTCATTTTAGGAAAGAGCATAATTGAAGAAGCAGAAAGAGTAAGAGAGCTTATTGGATACGTTCCTCAAGAAATTTCAGTAATGACAGACTTAACGGGCTATGAAAACATGCTCTTTTATTCTAAACTTTACGGAGTTCCTTCTTCAGAAAGAAAAAGAAGGATAGAAAATGCATTAAGCTTAGTTGGATTGCTTGACAAGGCAAACATAGTTGTGAAAAACTACTCAGGAGGAATGATGAGAAGGCTTGAAATAGCGCAAGCGATAATAAATTACCCAAAAGTGCTATTTCTCGACGAACCTACTATAGGATTAGATCCATCTGGAAGAAAAGCAATTTGGTCGTACTTAAGTCAACTTATGGAAGAACACGAAATGACGATATTTATGACAACTCACTACATGGATGAAGCAGACATGGTTACAGATAGGTTGGCGATAATAAACCTTGGAAAAATAGTAGCAGTTGGAACTTCTTCTGAGTTGAAGAGAAGCACAAAACTGGAATCCATTACTATCATCTCAAAGTTTCACAAGGAAGAAGTAAAAAACCTTCTAAATAGCTTACCCTTCGTGAAACAAATTTATGATGGGAAAGAGGAAGGAAGTGTTACTGCATATGTTGAGAATGCAGAGGAAGCTGTGATCGAAATAATTTCAACACTCAAAGAAAACAATGTAGATGTTGAGAGTTTGTCTATGAATAAGCCAACTTTAGATGATGTTTTCTTGGCATACGCAGGAACCAAATTAGAAGAAACAACTAGCGCTTTAGAAGCAAGAAAAGTTAGAAGAACTATGCAAAGAATGAGGTGAGAAGAGTGATAGCGTACATCGAAAAAGTTTTAGCAATGTTGGAAGTTGAAGTTAGGAGAATAATGCATGATAGAACAGAGCTCTATACGAGAGCAGTGCAGCCAATACTTTGGATTGGAGTTTTCGCGCCAGTTATGGAAAAATTTAGGGTTGTTCCAATTCCAAACATTACTTACATGGAGTTCATAACTCCAGGAGTACTAGTTCAATCAATAACCTTTGTCTCGATATTCTATGGGCTAAATGTTATATGGGAAAGAGATTTAGGAGTTCTCAATAAACTACTGGTAGCTCCAGTTTCAAGATCTGCTTTGGTAATTGGAAAAGCTTTGTCTGCTGGAGTACGTGGAATTTTCCAATCGCTTATAATAGTCTTGCTAGCGGAAATACTTGGAGTAAGAATAGTAATTAATCCAATTTACTTACTCTTGGCAGCTCTTCTCATAGTAGTATTTTGTGCTGCTTTTGCAGCACTTTCAATATTTATAGCATCCTTGTTGAAAACAAGAGAACGATTTATGGGTATTGGACAAGCAATTACAATGCCACTATTCTTTGCTAGTAACGCAATATACCCAATTAATTTAATGCCAAATTGGTTAAAAGCGGTTGCAACGATTAACCCTCTTTCTTACGCTGTTGAAGGATTAAGAGCGCTAATGATAACTGGAGACTTAACAACGGTGCCCTTAGACTTCTTAGTTTCTTTTGTGTTTGTAGCAGTTACTATAGTTATCGCGTCGCAAACATTTAAGAAGATAATTGAGTAGAAACTGCATCATTAAGTTTGCTTATGAATTGCATAAACAAATCTTTTGGAACTCTTGAACCTGCTGCGTTTTTATGTCCACCACCAGTTCCATTTAAACTTTCAGCAACTTTAGAAACTACTTCATAAAGATTATCTAAAGTTATTGATCTTATGCTCATATCTACGTATTCTTTTCTTTGCTCAGCCGCTACTCCAACTATAGTCTTACCGTAAACTCTCGCGTACGTTGCTGCTTTTCCAAGAGACCAAGGAACATCCTTAACGTATGAAACATTTCCAACAACCTTAGTGTTTCCTTTTACAACTTCACGCATCTGTTCGTCTAATATAGACTCTTGAACAGCAATTTTAACAAGTTCTTCACTTAGACTTGGAAGCTTATTTTGTGACAGATATAAAACTAAACTTCTTTTGAAATCATAGTCTCTTTTCCTCGTACCTTCAAGAACTTTTACCAATATTCCTGCTTCAAGGTAAAGTTCCCTCTTATCCCATTCATTTAAAACCATCTTAACAACTTTAGTGTTATCGCTGTAGTCTCCAATTGCACCGTACACCATGACTCTGCTTAATTCTGGATCGAGTTCGTCTTTGAAGTAGCTGTACACTAACTCTGAAGCGCAAGAATCGTCGTTTCCTCTAATTAAAGTTGCAGGTATTTCTTCTTTACTTAAACCCGAGGGAAGTGGATGATGGTCGAAGTAAAGTACTTCGCTTTTAGACGAGATTCTCTTAAGTTCAGAAATAATTTCTTCTTTATAGCTAGACGTTAACGCTATATCAGTTATTATGAGGTTTTCATCCTTAACTTGTTTCAGATCTTGAAGCAAACCTGCTGGACTTGTAAAGAACACTTTAGCATCCTTTTTTACTGAAAACGCCAATGAAGCAGAACATACACCATCACAATCTCCATGTGCAAAGATAAACCAGCTCAAGTTGCTTTCTTACAATGAAAGTAGCTATTATAAAGCTTTGTTTTTGTCTTCCCTTTTAGTAAAGTTATTTTATTTCCATTTTCTACTTATCAAGAATTCTTTTATAGATAGCGCAGCATCAATTCCTGATTTGACAGCAGGCCCTATTAAAGAAGGTCCTGATTCAACATCTCCAGCAGCAAAAATTCCAACTTTGTTTGTTCTTTTCTTTTGATCCACTAAAACTCTCCCATCTTCACTAACTTCTATCCCTAGCTTATTTTTCTTAAAAGGAGGTGTAGATTTACCACCAACAGCTACAATGACAGAATCAACCTCAAAAGATTTTTCAGTTCCAGGTAATGGTATAGGAGAGGGTCTCCCCGTATGATCTGGAGCACCCAAAGTTAAATCTACAGTTATCATGTACTTTAGCTTTTCATTTTCACCTACAAACTTAACTGGAACTTTGCGCTCAACGACTTTTACACCCTTACTTTCTAATGAACTAATTTCCTTTTCTCCGGCTGGAGCTTCCTTTCTTGTTCTTCTGTACACTAAATAAACATCTTTTGCACCAGATTCTAAAGCAACCAACGCTGAATCAACAGCAGTTAAGCCGCCTCCTATGACTGCAACGCTCTTACCAAGCCGTGGCAAAATACTACTGTCTTTGTAGCCAAACTTAACTAAATAGTAGCTCACTATGTAAGGAGCAGCATGGTAAACGCCACTTAAGTCTTCACCTTCAATGTTCATTTTTCTTGGTTCCCAAGCACCAGTAGCTAGCAAAAGTGCATCGTACTTACTAACAATTTCTTCAAAGTTTATGTCATATTTTTCAGAATCTTCAATTCTTGTATTTAGGTAGAAGTTTACACCCTTCTCTTTCAGCTCTTTCACACCCTCTCTAACTCCGCTTTTGGGAATCCTAAACTCAGGAATTCCAAAAATCATTAGACCTCCAGGTTCTGGTAACATATCAAAAACATCAACCTCTATTCCATCGCAAAGTAAGACTCCAGCGGCAGTAAGTCCGGCAGGTCCAGCTCCAATTATTGCAACTTTTGCCTTTATCTTGTTTGATACTTCTTTACACTTCAAAAACTTCAAGTTTTAAGGCGATACAAAACTTATTGCTTTATTAATCTTTCTTTCTAGCAGCTGTGTCCTGTTAACTTTAAGGTGTTTCTAGACCGAGAGCTGCAGTCTAAAACTAGAAAACATTTTTAAATTGAAGGCGTCAAAGTAAATTTTGTGCTGAGAGTGTGGCTTTTAGATGCATCAGAAGACTTAAGTAGCAAGATACCTTCGGTTCTCATCTGGGCCATTAAAGAAGATGGCAGCAGAACAGTTTTAAGAGCAAACTACTACCCTTCAATTTATCTTGTTGGAGAAGACGAAGAAAAGAAAGTAAAAGATTTAACGAGGATATTTGCCGATAAAGTTTTAGATGCAGAATTAAAGAATGTAAAAATTAGGGGAAAAGAAGTTAAAGCCATTAAAGTTAGGCTTAATTCTACTGAAGTTGAAAGTCTGGGGGAAGAAATATCAAAGGAGCTTAAGCTTAAAGTTTACAACTACGACATAAGATACACCACAAAGTTTTGGATAGAAAACAGAATAGAGCCTTCTACTTGGTATGAGTTCGTTGAAGAAGGCACAGACGGAACAACAAGAGTTGACATAAGTACTGCAAAGAAATTAGATAAGAACAAACCAAAACTAAAAGTAGTTTCATTTGAGGTTATTTATTTTAGTGAGAAGGGAACGCCGAGGGCTGATAGAGACCCTATAGTTGCCATAGCATTGTGTTCAAACGAAGGCTATAAAAATATCATAGTTGGGAAAGAAAACGAAATACTCTCAACTTTTTGTGACGAAATAATGAGAATAGATCCTGATGTCATCGTAGGGTTTAAAAACAACCAGACTCACTGGAGCTACTTACTAAAGAGGGCAAAAATAAACTCAGTAAAGCTAAAAGTTGGAAGAAATCAGTCTGAACCTCATCAAAGTGTTTTTGGCCATTTTTCGATTCAAGGTAGAATAAACATAGACTTATTTGACTTAGTTAAAGAAACACCTGAAGTTAAACTTGAATCTTTAGAAGAGTACGCTGAATTCTTAAACATAAAAGTTAACTACAATACAATAGACGAGTTTGAAATTTCAGAGCGATGGAAGTCAAAACCTGAAGAAGTAAAGAACTTTTGCTTAGGCAGAGCTGTAACGATACTAGAGATTTACAATTCTTTAGAGGACTACATATTCGAGCTTTCGAAAATAACAAGTTTACCAGCAGACCAAGTTCTTGCAACATCTGCAGGGTTTAGAGTTGAAAGCTATCTAATGAAAAAAGCAGAAGAAGTTGGAGAACTTGTTCCTGAAAGAAAGGAAATTGTCCATGAAAGCTATCAAGGGGCAATCGTAAAAGCGCCAATTTCAGGACTTCATGAAAATGTTGCTGTTGTTGACTTCAAAAGTATGTATCCAAGTCTTATGATTAAACATAACATTTCATTTGATACTATTGTTAAAGATGGCGAACAAGCACCTGGGCTTAATTTCGGCTTTTCAAAGGAAAGAGGTTTTCTTCCTATGGCCTTAGTGGATCTAATAGAAGAAAGAGACAAAATAAGAAAAATTATGCGAGAAGTTAAGGAAGGCAGCACAGAGTACAAAGTGCTAGATTCAAGACAAAAGGCTATAAAGATAATTACGAACGCAGTATATGGGTATACTGGGTGGGCTGGAGCAAGATGGTATGCTCGCGAAGTAGCAGAAGCCACAACAGCATGGGGAAGAATAACAATTACAAGCGCAATAGATAAAGCGGAGAAGCTAGGATTAAGTGTAATCTACTCGGATACCGACAGCTTGTTTGTTAGCTACAAAAAAGATAAAGTTGAAGAATTTCTTGAATGGATAAAGAATGAACTTAGCCTTGAAGCAAAAATAGATAAAATATTCTTAAGGATAATATTCACTGAAGCAAAGAAGAAGTATGCAGGATTGACAGAAGATGGAAAAGTTGAGTTTGTTGGGCTAGAAGCGGTTAGAGGAGACTGGAGTACGATAGCCAAGGAAGTACAATCTAAAGTAATAGAACGCATACTAAAGACTGGATCAAAAGATGAAGGATTGAAAGTGCTAAACGAGTACATAGATCTTTTAAGAAAGGCTTCTGTGGATGTAAAAAAATTAGTTATATGGAAGCAAATAACTAGACCTATTGAAGAGTACGAAGCTACTGCACCGCATGTAGTAGTTGCCAGGTACTTAATAAAATCAGGTTGGAAAGTTGATCCTGGAGATAAAGTAGGATACGTAGTGGTAAAAGGTTCTGGAAGAATATACACGAGGGTTAAGCCTTACTTTGAAGCAAAGCTTGAAGAAATAGATTGGCAATACTACATCGAAAACCAAGTCATCGCAGCTTGTGAGAGAATTTTGGAAGCAGTAGGAATAGACGTTAAAAAAGTTGGAAAGTACAAGCAATCAAAGCTTTTTACTTAAAGCAAGCTGCATTGCGCATAAGCACAGTGCTTATAACTTTTCATGAAAGTGCTATAAGCTATCCATTCTTTTAATTACTTCTGTTTCACTTCCTTTGGTAATTATTGCACTTGCAGCAAAGTCGTGCCCATCGGCAAAGCCATGAGGACCCGTAGAATTTACCAGTAAATCAACAACCGAAATTGATTTCTTACTTCTTATAAGTTCTTGAAGCTTTTTAGGTGCTCTTGCAGAGATTTTGCAATACTCCTTTTCCAACTTTCCCCAATTAGGGATTTCACTTGGCATATCTACAATACCAACAATATATTTGTCTTGGTCTACAATATGAGTTTGGTAAGATAAGTAAGAACAAAATGTTCCTAATACTTTTGTTCCCATTCCCTTAAAAAAATTAGAGGCATCAAACCACTGAATCCTATTAAGCTTTTTTAAAGAACCCTTCAACAGTGCTTCTATGAGCTTTTTGTTTGCATTTTTTCTCTTAAATTCTAGAGATTTAATTTTTTCCTCAATACTTGTATCTATACCACTTATTGCTGCTTTTATTCCAATTTCTGGACCTTGACTATAGTAGCCAACAGAACCTAATATTTGAAGAGAAGAAAACATTTCACCCAGCGTAGTATTGAACTTTGTTATCAAGTAGTCGTTCCCTTTTTTCTTTATGTAACCTTTTCTTTCTGCCTCCTCCACAAGACCTTTATTTATGCCAAGGAAGCCATCTGGAATTTCTTTACTTCCAACCAAAGCAAGATAAATTAGGTCTTCATTTCTTGAATTAAGTTGTTTAGCAAAGAGGTAAGTAATTGTTGCGCCAGAAAAATCAGTCTCACCTTTGTAGCCATACTTTTCTAAGTTTAAGTCATAAACATTGTTGCTTTCGCCGCCAGAAGCGTTGTGATGATCGAGTATTATTGTTAGACTATTTTTTGAATTAAGGCTTGAAATTAAGTTAGCATGAGCAGAACCAATGTCTGTGTAAAAAATTAAGTTGTAATTTGAGTGTAGATCTTTTACAACTTCGGGAAAAATTTTTTCTAGAAAGATAATCTTAACTTCGAATTTGCTTCTTTCTAAAGCTTCTTTTATAATAGCTCCAGAAGATAAGCCATCCGCATCGTCATGCGTAACTACAACAGCAAAATGCTCTTTACTTTCGTTTAATCTTGAGATAACTTTGTCTGCATCTTTTCTAAACGCATCTATGCTCAACTTACTAGAAAAATAAAAGTCTTAGATTAATAAATTTAGCTCTTCTTTGCTAATTTCCCTCCAAGAAAGATGACCTTTTCTTCGAGTAATTTAGAAGCTTCAGAAAGCTTATTTCTAATTATTTGTTCGTCTTCTCCATAAATTGTAAGATGAAGCTCTAAGCTTGGTTCACCTTCAGCACCCTTTGGATGTGACTTTATGTAAACCTCTGGAACCTTTTTTCTAACTTCATCAATTACAGGAGCAAAAGTTGATTCTTTTATTCCAAAAACGAATAAACTTTCTTCTAAAAACTTGGTGGAACTAAGCTCTGATCTTAGAGTAGACTCAACAAAATCTTCAAATATAGCTTCCATTTCTTTTGGAACACCGGGCAAACTTAGTATCTTTGTAGAGCTTACGCTAATTAAGCAACCTGGTGCCATGCCAACTTTATTTTTTAAAGCTATAGCACCCCTTGGAAATTTTGCCATTTTTATCCTGTGTTGAGTAAGCTGTTCGTTTATTGCTTGGTACTTTTCCTTTATCATTTTTAGAGCATCCTCGTTGACTTCAAGTTCTAATCTAAGGGCTCTTGCAACTCCTTCAAGCGTCATGTCATCAAATGTTGGTCCCAAACCGCCAGTAGTAATTATGTAGTCAGGGTTCCTTGCTATTGCTTCTCTTATTGAAGAAGAAATTTCATCTAGATCATCTCTTACGACAGTAATTCTTCTTACGAAGCCTCCGAGTTCTGTAATTTTCTTACAAAGGTATGAAGCATTTGAGTTTACAACTTTTCCTATTAGTAGTTCGTTCCCTATGGAAATTATCTCAAAGACCTTTGGCATAAGCCTTTTAGGTTAGTATAAAGGATAAAAACTTTTGTTTAGTTTAGAAAAACATAGTTATGAATTTATTTAATGAGCTATTGTAAGCAGTTTCAAAATAGATAGACTTAAGTGTAGATTGTTTAAAAACATTGGTGCTTATAAATAAACTAAAGAAATAAAGTTGAAGCATTGCAGCAAATTAGAGCCTACAACATAAGACATAACTATGAACTAAAAGAATTCTTAGAGATTATAGACGCTTACTTCAAAGGGCAGTAGACGAAATATGAGAAAAAGCTACTATCAATAAAGTTAAACGAGACAGGATTGATCAACAAGTAATATCACCACACTATTGTATCTAGTATGTTTGTACTAAAGCTTGTCCAAACAACATGAACATAACGTACACTTCCTGTTTAGTTACATTAAAACCTTAAATAAAGGTCCCTTTTAAGCCTATAAGCAATAGGAACTAAAACAGAGGATCAAAACTCTCTTCAAAATGAAGAACATAAAACCACAAAGAAAGGGAATTATAAAAGAAATAACTTACGATAACTCACGATGGAAAATATTGAAAGAAAAAAGAAAAATAGCAGAAGAAATCTTGTCCAGCTTAATTGATGAAAATCTCGATGGTAGCGCACATGGTAGCTTAGCGAGAGGAGATGTTGATGAAAACAGCGATGTCGATATTTACTTAGTCGAATATGTGCCGTCTTATAAGATCGAGCTACTACTTGAAAAAAGGAACTACAAAATTTATAAAAAAGAGATAATTCAGGCAACACCAAAATCTTCACCTAAGGTCTATTTTTACCTTGATCCCAAAGAGAAGATAGTTTTATCCTTTCCTTTAGCTAAGCTTATGAAAAACGAATATGAATTCTACAAATTTGGAGGAACAATAAGTTATGAAGAAATTTTAGATAACAAAAGAAAGAAGGGTGTTGATAAAAGATTAATGCTTATAGTTCCAACTGAGAAAGGACATATTGAATATTCTATTATAGGAAGAGAAAATGAAGTGGCAAAAGAACTAGAGATATCAATTGATACTGTTTTAGAAAGAGAAAATGTACTTCTGAAAAGAGATAAAATTGGAAGAACTGGAACCTTTCTAAAGGTTGAGGTATACAACAATCAAACTGTGGAAGAAGTTGCTTTAAAACTTACTTCAACGAACTGGATGTTTAAGAAGGTAATGGAAGAGCGAGGGCAAATTTCTTAGTCTTAAGGATAAGTTTAATTACTCTTAGAACATAGATAAGAAAAATATGAACCTTGAAGAAGCAAAAAGAGAACTAAAGGAGTATGGAAGCTTTGATGTAGTTATTGCAGGAGGTGGAACTGCGGGTGCAGTAGCGGCAATTGCTGCTGCGAGAAATGGAGCAAGAACTTTAGTTGTTGAACAATTTGGATTTCTTGGTGGTAGTGAGACAGCTGCGCTTGTAGTTCCAATGATGCCAAACCATGTAAGAGGAGAACCACTAGTTAAGGGCATAAGCCAAGAAATACAGAAGAAGTTACTAAACTTAGGATGCGCGGCAGTAGACAGAGGAGGTAATGAAGGATGGTTTAATCCAGAAGCACTAAAATTTGTGCTAGAAGACATGGTACTGGAAGCAGGAGGAAAGATTCTGTACTATACTTTTGTAGAAGATGTTATTATGGAAGATAATGAAGTTAGGGGAGTAGTGATAGTAAACAAGTCAGGAAGACAAGCAGTATTTTCAAAAATCGTTATAGACGCAACTGGAGATGGAGATGTTGCAGCTCTAGCGGGAGTTCCGTTTGAGTCTGGAAGAAAAGAAGACGGAAAGAGCCAGTCAATGTCTTTAAGATTTATGGTAGGAAATGTTGACTTAAGTAGGTTAAGCAAGTTTTTGCTCGAAAACGACAAAAGAAGTTATGTTGACCCACCTCTTATAGAGTTTGCAATGGTTCCTGGTAACAATTGGCCTCTCGAAAAATACTTTAACGAAGGAGTTAAAGAAGGGATCTTAGAAGAGTCAGACATAGTTTACTTTCAAGCTTTTAGCGTACCAGGGATGCCGGGAGTTGTAGCATTTAATTGTCCAAAAATAATTGGAGATTACAAAGGATTCAATGCCGACCACCTTACAGAAGCTGTAACACAAGGAAGGAAGAGGATAGGTAGACTGTTCAATTTTTTAAAGAAGAAAATTCCAGGATTTGAGAATTCCTACCTTGCTTTAACAGCACCGATGGTTGGAGTAAGGGAATCTAGAAGGATAATTGGAGAGTATGTTTTAACTGCACAAGACTACTTCAATGCCAGAAAGTTTGAAGATGCGATCTCTAGAAATAGGTATCCGATAGACATACACTTACCAACTGGTCCATTGCCTGGTGAAAGGCATCTTGGTCCAGAAGAGTACCATGAAATACCTTATAGGTCGATCATCCCAATAAAGGTTGACAACTTAATCGTCGCATGTAGAGCTTTGTCTGCATCGTTTGAAGCACATGGTGCAGTAAGAATACAGCCAAACATGAGGGCTATAGGACAAGCAGCAGGAGTTGCAGCAGCTCTTTGCATAAAGAAAGGAATAAAACCAAGAAAACTGGATGGAAAGGAGCTTAGGAAAGTTTTAATTGAACAAGGAGCCTATCTTTAAACCCACTCTCTTGGATAACGCCAATCAGAACCTATATCTCTAAAACCAAGCTTGAAGACTTCTGGTAAGTTTCTTTTATGCTGAGTTTCTTTTACTCTATTAGTTACCATCTTAACTTTTTCTACATCCAAATTTAAAGTATTTGATATTTCCTCATCAGACATCCATTTTTCAAACCTTAAGTATAGTATGGAGTCAATTAAGTCATAACTTAACATTAGCTCTCCTTCTGCAGTTTGGCCTGGCCAAAGTCTTGGGGATGGAGGCTTCTCAATGATTCTTCTTGGGACATTCAAGTATTGCGCAATTTTTCTTACCTGAGTTTTGTATAAGCCACCTATTGGCAATACGTCTACACCAGCATCTCCATACTTTGTAAAGTACCCAAGCAGTATCTCACTTTTGTCGCCTGTTCCTATTACTAAGCCATCATGAATTCTTGCCTTGTGATGAATTATTATCATCCTTGTCCTAGCCATTAAATTCCCCCTAGCCAACTTATCATACTTTCCAGCTTTTTGCTCAACAAGGTTTACTATATCAGTAATGTCGATAGTTTCCCAGTTTTCTTTAGGAATTTCAAGCATCCTAATGAGTTCAAGAGCATCGTCCATGTCTTCTTTTGGAGTTGACTCTGATGGCAAAAGGTAAACAAACGTATTTTCCTTTCCCAAAGCTCTTACCGCTATACATGTTGTGACTGAAGAATCTAATCCTCCAGAGAGTGCAACAACTCCATTTCTTTTCTTGGCGAATTCGTGTACATACCACCTTAATCTTTTTGCTAGGTACTCAACAATTTTTTCTTCATTTATGTTTAAGAAATTCATAGCTCAAGTAACCTCCTATGAATAGCTCGAGCGTGCTTCTTAAATGAACCAAACCTTCTTGCTCTTTTTATGCTCGTTAAGTCTAGATCATAAGTTATGAAGTCTTCTTCGTTTGTTTTTGCAGAAGCCACCACTTCACCTTCTGGACTAACTATCATAGACCCTCCCCAGAAAAACTCTTCATCTTCAGGACCAACTCTGTTTGCAAAGACTACATAGGAAGCGTTTTCTACGGCTCTCGTTTTTAATATTGCTTCCCATACTAAGCTTATGGGAGGTTTTCCGTCAACTAGATTATAGAAGTTTCTTGCAGGACTACTCGCTGGAATCAAAATTAAGTCTGCACCAATTCTAGCTAACAACTCAGCAGGTTCTGGATGCCATGCATCTTCACATATAATAGCGGCTACATTTACCCCGCTTACAGAAACTGTTTTTACGTTGTAAAAGTATTCCGGACCTACTTCAGAGAAGTATCTTTCCTCTTCAAAAAGACCATAAGTTGGAAGATAAATCTTTTGATAAATTTGTTTTATTTTTCCTTCTCCAAGAATTGCTGCAGAGTTATAGTATAATCCAATCCTTGGTTCGTATATAAAGCCAACTAACATATGAATTTCTTTGTAAAGAGAAGAAAGGTCACTAAGAGCTTTAGTTGATTCTGCAGACAGCTCGAAGTATAAGTCCTTTAAGTTATAACCAGTTAACGAAAGTTCTGGAAAAATTAGCAAGTCAACTGACTTTGACTTTGCTTTTTCAATTGCTTCTATATGCTTTTTTAAGTTTTCTTTTATGTTCCCAAGTTTAGAAGAGATTTGCGCAACACCTACCCTCAACTTGTCTCCTACTTAACAAAAGATTGTATTTAAAACTTTTAAAAGGAAATGCATGAAAAAGGGAATTTGTTGTCATCAGTAGTTTCAAAATAGATAAACTTCAAACAGAAGTAAGACTGTTCTAAAACGCTGACGCTCGTAAGTAAAACTAAAAAAATAAATGTGGAGCATTACAATAAATTAGAGTTAACAATGTAAAAAATAACTATGTTAACAGACAGCTAAATACCTTAGTGAACTTATACCTTCGAGCCGTAAATTTCTCTAAGTCAAAAGCTCTTTGATGAGCTCATGAAAATCTTAAGCACGTTCGCTCTAACAGAAAAAGAGGATGACGAAGACTTTGATAAACTCAAGAGGAGCCCTAAGTTGTTGGATCACGAAAGCTATGCGTGTCTGTCTAGGACTACGCAACTTAAAACTCAACTTGCGCTTACAACAAATATTTTAAAAGTATAGACTTAAGTAAATTTTAACGATGAACATAAGGAGCTTTGAAGGTCCTCAGGAGTCAATCTATGTTTTGGGAAACGAGCTTGTAATCACAATTTCACTTAACGATACAAAAACTAGAAGAAGCCTTCCGAACGAATGGGTTTACGTTTTAAAAAGACAAGAAATTGAAGATGTAGCGCTTGAAAACAACACCTTAGTATTACACACAAAAGATAAAAGACAAACAAAAGTAATGTTGTTCGAAGCAGACAAAGCTTTTTTAGCAATAAAGGAGTGGATTAAAAAAGATGAGTAACGTAAGAACCAGAATTATTAAAATCAACTCAGTTTTTCCAGAAAAATCTAAAATAAAAGAAGCTGCTGAAGTTATAAAAAGAGGAGGACTCGTAGCATTTCCTACGGAAACTGTTTACGGATTGGGAGCAAACTGCTACAATGAAGACGCAGTACTTAGGATATTCATAG
>JAAOZO010000027.1 GCA_011605715.1 Nitrososphaerota archaeon
CAGCTGCTATCACCTTTTTTGGGTCTACTTTTTCAAGGCCATAAGTTATGTTGAATAGTATCGAGTTGTCAAAAAGAAACGGGTCCTGTGCAACTACTCCTATACTTTTTCTTAGCCTTTCTATTTTTATTTTTCTGATGTCGACTCCGTCTATCAAAATTCTACCTTCGTTTACATCATAAAACCTCAGCAACAGCTTTGTTATTGTAGTCTTTCCAGATCCACTTTGCCCAACTATTCCTATCATCTGGCCTGCTTTTATTTCGAAGCTTACGTCCTTCAAGACCGGAATAAAAGGTTCATAACCAAACGTAACATGTTCAAACTTTATGTCCCCTTTTATCTCAAAGTCTTTGGCATCAGGTGCATCCTTGATTGCAGGATCTACCCTAAGAATTTCTAGTACTCTTTCTCCAGAAGTTATTGCTTGCTGAAGTGGCTCTGCTAAGTTTGTCACAGTTTGAATTGGTCCGTAGAACATCCACATGTAGCTAACGAATGCAACAAGTGTACCTGGAGTTATGTCCCCTTTTATTACGTGCAAACCTCCAACATACCACACTATGGCAGCACCTGCAGAGCTAACGAATCCAAGTAGTGGGAAAAATCCAAGGTGAAGTTTTGTTGTATCCATGTTTGCATTTACAACTTCATTCATTTTTTCAACTAACCTGTTAACTTCTTCTTTTTCTTTTGCAAAGGACTTTACAATGGATATCCCCGGTATTGTATCTACAAGTAAGGAGCTTAAGTCTGCCCATTTTCTCCAAGCCTTATGATAAACAATTCTTGCTCTCGATCTAAACCTTGGTAATCCAACTATTATAAGTGGAAAGGGCAAAAGTGCAAAGAGAGATAGCCTATAGTCCATGGTGAATATTATCATCCCTATTCCAATTATCGAGAGAATGTTTATAACTAGGCTTGGTATGCCCCAAACCAAAAACCACTGAACTCTGCCGATGTCATCTGTTATTCTTGATATTACTCGTCCCGTACTCATTTTATCGTAGAACGACATTGAGAGTTCCTGTACGTGCGCATAAAGATCTTTTCTCATGCTGTAAACCAGTTTTTGGCTTAGTAAAGAAAGCGAGTAGTTCTGAACTATTCCAAGTATTGTGTTTGTGGCGTATATTGATATTAAAAGAAGTGTTAAGTTTCTTAGTGCACTTTCTTGTTTATTCACTACAACTTGGTCGATAAGGGTTTTTAACAATGATGGAGGTGCTAAGTTAAGACCCGTGATAGCTATCGATAAAATTAACCCTATTAACACTAAGTACCAATGAGGTCTCAGATATGACATAAGCCAAAACATAGCACTCATCTTGCTTTTTCTATTCGTTTCTAGGGGGAACTCAAATTCTATTTCTTTTTGTTCTTTGTATTGAAGTAGGGCAGATATTACTCCGGCTGTATGCCTAAATTCTTCTATTTTTTCTCTTGAAAACCTTGCTATTGGTATTTCTTTCTCATCAACAACAAGTATGAGTTCGCTATTCCCAAGATAGTCGTTGAAATTAACTTGCTTTATTCTTTGTATATCTATTTCTTTTTGGATTTTTCCATCTGTGCCAAGTTTTATTATCCTTTTGCCTGTTACTACAAGTAAGTACTCAGAGTAATTACCTTCTTCATTTAAATTTCCCTTTGCAACTGATAATATAGTTTCTCCTGGTTCTATTATCTTTTCTACTAAATTTCTTTCCCTCTCTTCAAGTTTTTCCATAAGTATTTCTAAACTTTCTTTAGAATGCATTCTTTCAAGTAGCGCCTTTTTACGAACAGTTCCTTATTTAAGTTTTTTAGTTTATCTCGTAAATCTCTTATTCAGAAATCTTTTTATCTTGGCTTTTTACTAAAAATAATTGCTCTTGTCGGTGTCCGGAATCTTTGACTTAAGGCTACACGGGGGAAAAGCTCCGCCCTGGTTAGTAAGTAGGATGCTTAAATTAGCTGATGGCATATTTCAGGTAATTTACTCGGAGTTTGGCGAGGTAGAAATACTAAGAAGGCTTTCTGATCCAATTTGGTTTCAAGCAATTTCTAACGTTCTTGGCTACGATTGGGATAGCAGCGGCTCAACAACGGTTACGTCCGCTGTTCTAAAACATGTTTTCAATAAAAACAATCTTGATATAAAGGCTGCTGGTGGAAAGGGTAAGAGATCAAGATCTACTTTAGATGAAATAGATCGCCTTTGCGAGAAAAATTACGACGTTAACCCAGAAGAACTTAAGTATGCTTCAAGGCTTGTAGCAAAAGTTGATAATTCTGCAATTCAAGCTGGGTATAGCATCTATCATCACGTGTTTTTCTTCACAAAAAGTGGCAAATGGGCAGTAGTTCAACAAGGAATGAACACTGACTTAAAATCTGCAAGACGTTATCATTGGTTTAGTGATAACGTAAGAAGTTTTGTAGTAGAACCGCATTCTGGAATAATAGGTGATAAAGTTGTTAAAAACGTTATGAACATGGTTGCATATGAAAGTGAGGAAGCCAGAAAGATTTCAGTTGAAATAGCAAGTGAGTCTCCTAGCAATTTAAGAAGATATCTTACATTAATAGAGGACTCGAAACAAACAACCTTAACTTCGTTTATAGACCCATCGTTTAAAAGCATAAAACGTTACAAAATTGTTTTAGAGAAAAACATAAACTGGGGTGCTCTCAAGGAAGCATACGAAACGAAGCCCTCAAATTTTGAACAGTTGTTAGCAATCAAAGGAGTTGGTCCTGCTACAGTGAAAGCTCTTGCTCTAGTTTCTGAAATAATTTTTGATGCAGAAGTAAGTAAAAGAGATCCAATAAGGTATTCTTTTGCTTTTGGAGGAAAGGATGGGGTTCCGTATCCTGTTGACAGAAAGAAAATGGATGAAGCAATAGATTTCTTGAGATTTGCTATAGAACGCGCTAAAATAGGTGACAAAAACAAAATAATCGCTCTAAGAAGGCTTAGTGGCTTTATGAACAAAAGTTTTCCGCAGTGATAAGTAGTTGGTTCAAGAAAGGATTAGACCAAGATATGTCGGTCTCTTAAACTTTATTTCTAGAATTTTTGCTCTTTTCGTTGGCTTTGCTTTTATTACGCTTGTTTCTAGGAAGCTTCCCGTTGAGGTCTTTGGAGCTTGGCAGTACTTTTCTTCAGTACTTACGTATTTCGTAATACCTGCTTCTGTAATTAACTTCTGGGCAACGAGAGAAGCAGGAAGAGAAAAGGCCGTTGGTCGAACTACATTGCAATTAAGCTTTCTTACGTCTTTAGTTTCTCTTTCTTTCTTTTTAGTCTTAGTTAATCTGAACCTTTTTATGAGAACAGAAATTTCAAACTTAGTTATTTACGTTTTTGCTCTTTGGATTGTCGCGTATTTTGTTACAACATCAGCTGAAGCTATAAACTATGGATTAAACCCAACCCTTAATGTAATTTCTTCCATAGTATTCGAAGCAGTGAAGCTCTTCTTTGGAGTACTGTTAGTTGTTGTTTTCAAGTTAAGTTTACTTGGTGCTATTCTTTCAATTGTATTGGCTTTTTTCTTTGAATTTACGTTTTTTGTAGTTATGAATCCCAAAATGCTGTCTGGTAATTTTGATCGAACTTTAATAAGGAAGTGGATAGGCAATGCGTGGTTACCGTTGATTACTACGTTACCTGGTTTTATATCTTCGTTAGATGTTATATTTCTAGGATACATCTTGGGAAGTAGCTCAGTAATTCCAATAGCGTATTTTAAGGCTGCTTTAACTTTTGGAAGTATTGTTGGTTATGCTGGTGCAATATCTTTTGCAATTTATCCAAAAATACTAAAAGAAGGCATTGACAACTCAAAGTCCTATATTGAAGATATAGTTTCCTTAACAAACATGTTTGGGATTCCGATGATGTTCGGAGCTATAATACTATCGGAACCTCTTTTATGTATTCTAAGGGAAGAGTATAGCGTTGCAAGAAATGCTCTCATCTTACTTTCAGTGAGTAGCTTACTGGGAGCTAACAGGAGCATATTCACCTCTGTTCTACTAGGATCGGAAAAAGCTGATGAAAAGGTGAGCTCTTTTTCAAAAGATTTAGTTAATTCTCTTCTATTTAAGCTTCCGATGCTTGATTCTATTAATTCATTGCTTTACGTAGTAACTTTGGCCTTGGCCACGATTGTTCTTTCTGGTCTAAAAGCTGAGTATGAGTTTTTCGCCACCGCTTTAGCATTTAGCAACTTGCTTTGGAACTTAGTTTTTACCTTTTACTACTTTAGTAAAGTTAAATCGTTAATAAAGTTGAATCTTCCTAAAAATTCGTTCATAAAGTACACAATTTCAAGCTTGGTGATGTCTGTTGTTCTTGTTCTTATTTATCCAAAAAGTGCAGTAAGTGAAAAGCTGTTTTTAGTACTGTATGGAGTTCTTCCAGTAATCTTAATTGGTGCTATTGTGTATTTTCTGTTTTTACTTCTTATCGATAAGAACACTAGAGTTCTTGTAAGAAAGGTTGTTCTTCTTCTCACCAGCTTAACCAACTCAAAGTAAACTATACATTCGGAAACTTATCTCTTACTGGTTTGTAAACTTCTTCAAAAAATTTCCTTTGGTCTAGCAATGTCTCTTTATCAAACTTCTTTAAATAATCTATAGCTGCTTTCCATGCTTCTTCGAATGGCATAACGTCTGCAATTTTGTCTATTACTTCTCTTTCGAAATCTGAGGGTTTTTGCTCTTGAGTTCCTATTTTAAACCATCCACTCTTCGACAAATATGCTCCCTCGTTTCCAAGGAAGAACATTTTTTCTTCACCAATCTCCTTTTTTTCTCCTGGAATTTCTTGTGTTGTTTTTAGCTTTGCTTTACTTGGTCTTGCTTTTAGCGTTCTTTTCGCCCAAGCATAAAATATTGCTCTATTAAGACCAAAAGACAAGGCTTTTTCAAAATCTTTCATCAAAAGGTAATACCGCGCTGCCTGTAGCAAGGCCATAACTTGAAACCTACCCATCTTTCTTTCAGCTTTTTTCATCTTTTACTTAAGTTTGTGAGTTAGAAACTTTTTATACTTTTCCTTGTTTCTTTTTGCTATGAAAAAAGCAACCTTAGTTGTAATTGGCGGCAGTGGAACTTCAGACTTATTTCAACTAGAAGAAAGCGAGGAAATAAGCACTCCTTATGGGAAAAGTCTTGCTTATTGGATACGAGTTGCAGGTAAGGATGTTGCTTTTATCAGTCGACATGGTCTAACTCACAATCTTCCTCCTCATAAAGTGAACTATAGGGCAAACATATACACTGCTAAACAGCTAAGTGACAATGGTTATGTTGTAGCAACTAACGCCGTAGGATCATTGAATAAGAGAATGAGTCCTGGAGAGCTGGTTCTTGCAGACCAGGTTATAGATTTTACGAAAGGGCGAGTATGCACCTTTTTTGATGGTACTAATGAAAAAGTTGTTCATACTGACGTAACCTTCCCATTTTCTAGTTTTCTTACTTCAAAAATACTAAAAGCTTCTAAAAGGTTAGGCCTAAAAATACATCCTAAGGGAACTTATGTTTGTACAGAAGGACCACGATTTGAAACAGCTGCAGAAATAAAAATGTTTAAAAAAATTGGGGGGGATTTAGTTGGAATGACATTAGTTCCAGAAGTTTTTCTCGCAAAGGAATTAAATCTTGAGTATGCATCTATTTGTATTGTAACAAATTGGGCTGCTGGAATAGCAAAAAAAGTCTCTAGTGAAGAAGTTTTGCAAGTAATGAAAAATCTTGCCCCAAAGTTAAAGTTGCTGTTAGAAGAAACCATAAAGCTTATTTAAGACAAAAGGTTAAAAATGTTTCATGGGCCTAGTGATAAAAAATGGCATTGTACTAACGGGAGAAAAAATAATTAGCGAAGGGGTTGTCGTTGTAGAGGACGACACCATTGTTGACGTTGGAAGCAGCGATCTTCTCCATAAGTATTCTTCTTATGAAAAGTTAGATGCAAAAGGATGCATAGTAATGCCTGGTATGATAAATACTCATACACATGCAGCAATGTCTGTTCTAAGAGGGTATGCTGAAGATATGCCACTTCATGAGTGGTTGCAGAATAAAATTTGGCCAATCGAAGCTAAACTAACACCAAAGGATATAGAACTTGGCGCGACTCTTGGAGCATACGAATCTCTTTTGTTTGGTGTAACTACTCTAAATTCAATGTATTTTTATTCGAAAGAAGCAAGCGAAGCTCATGCTTTTGCTAAAATTGGTATTCGAGCTGTTGTTGGTCACGGTATCTTTGAGACTACTAAAGATACTGGATTCAAGTTAACAGAAGAACTTACCAAAACATGGCATGGCTACGATAAAGGAAGAATAAGGGTAAGTGTCGATCCTCATGCACCCTACACAGTAGGTCCAAACACGTTTAAAGAGTCAGTTAATCTAGCTAATGAACTTAACGAAAAATATCATGAAAAAGGTAAGATTCTTGTTCATACGCACATTGCAGAATCTTTTCAAGAGGCTGAATCTATAAAAAAGAACTTTAACGTTAACTTTGATGGTGGCGTTGTAAACTATCTTAGCAACTTAGGCGTTCTTTCT
Organism: Nitrososphaerota archaeon; assembly: GCA_011605715.1. Lineage (GTDB taxonomy): Archaea > Thermoproteota > EX4484-205 > EX4484-205 > JAAOZO01 > JAAOZO01. Next base: position 6,577 of record JAAOZO010000027.1, read on the forward strand.
CCGAATC
>JAAOZO010000001.1 GCA_011605715.1 Nitrososphaerota archaeon
ACGTTGAACTCATGGCTAGAAGGATATATCAATTGTTCTTCACTCCTGGGTACATAGCAAATAGAGTTCTTACGATAAGAAGCTTAGAGGATATTCAATTCATTTTGAGAGGAGTAAAGAAAGTAATAGGGCACGTAAAAGACTTTTCGATAAGAAAGTGAATTGATGTAATTTTAGTGCTATCATTTAAGAGAAATGTCTACTCAAGAAATCAGCTTAATTCGGAAAGTTGCTGTTAAGCTTGGGCTGAAAAAGGTAGCTCCTGCTTTGTTTAATTGGGGTTTAAATGAAGCTACGAAGACAATCTTAGATCTGTTGGAAGCAGATTCAAGTGCAAAATTGTTAGATGTTGGATGTGGTAATGGAGAGAATACTACGAAATATGCCGCTAAAATTGGAACTAAAAATGTTTATGGAATAGAAGTTGTCGAAGAACGCGCAAGAGCGGCGCAATCAAGGGATATATATACTTACATAGCAGACCTTAACAAAAAATGGCCAATTGAATCTGAAGAATTTGACGTGGTAATAGCAAACCAAGTCATTGAGCATTTATGGAATACGAGACTCTTCGTTGGTGAATGTTTTAGGGTCCTTAAACCTCATGGTTATGCCTTAGTGGCAACTGAAAATTTAGCAAGCTGGCCTAACATACTTTCCTTACTTCTTGGTTATCAACCATTTTCAACTACTAACATTTGTGGCTATAGCTTAGGAAATCCTTTAATTTGGCATTTAGATGAACAAAAAGACGAACGCTTTGAAAAGTATAAAGATGTTGGGGGGGTGGAGCGATGGGTTACGTAAGGGTTCTTGCATACAGAACTTTTAGAGATATTTTCTCACTTGAAGGTTTTAAAATTGAAAAGTTTGAGGCTATGGGTTACATTCCTTTTATTGGGAGGGCTTCTAAGTTACTTTCTCGTTTAGACCCAAGGCATGCTCATTTTATGGTAATCAAGGTAAGAAAACTTTGATCAAAAATTTACCTTCTATAAGCATAGTAATTCCAACTTATAACTGTGAGAAAACGATCCGAGCATGTTTAGAATCTATCGTAAGACAGGATTATCCAAAAGATAAAATAGAAGTTATTATTGTTGATGGAGGGTCGAGAGATAAAACTATTGAAGTTGTTAAATCTTTTGCAAAATTGCTTAAAGTAAAAGTTTTCTATGAAAGAACTGGTCGACCTGAAACCGCTACGGCAATAGGGTATAATTATGCAAAGAATGACCTCATAGCTAACATCCCCTCTGATAATGTCTTGCCACATGGTGAGTGGTTGAAACGGATGACGGAACCGTTTAAGAAATCCAGAGAAGTTGTGGCTACACAACCATTAAGATATTGCTATAGAAAAGATTTAGGGTTACTTGATCGTTATTTTGCTCTCTTTGGTATTAACGACCCTCTTGCCTACTACCTTAACAAAAGAGATAGGCTCTCGTGGTTGGAAGAGAGTTGGGCATTAACGGGAGAAGCTAGAGCGCGCGCGAGGGATGAAAAAAGTTATAGGTCACGTGAAAGACTTTTCGACAGTGAGATAAAGTTATGGCGAAATATGACTCATTAATTCAGAAAATTTTTCTTGGGTTAAGATATCCCTCTCTTGCTTATCGACGATTAAAATATGCCACTTGTAAGTATAATAATTCCAAGTTATAATTCAGCTAGAACTTTAAGAAGTTGTCTAAACTCTATTGAGAATCAAAGCTATCCAAAAAGCAGGATTGAAGTAATAGTAGTTGATAAGTTTAGTATGGATGATACGCCAGCAATAGTTAGAGCATTTGGAGCTAAGCTAATCTCCACAAAGGCAGGGCGCTCTGCTGCAAGAAACATTGGCGCAAAGGTTGCTAAAGGGAATTATATGCTGTTTCTAGACTCGGACATGATTCTGTCTCCAAGAGTTATTGAGGAGTGTGTAAAAAAGATGGAAGGTGATAAAAGTTTAGTTGGATTGTACATTCCTGAGAGGGTTGTTGGAAGTGGTTTCTGGGTGAAAGTCAGAAACTTCGAAAGGAGCTTTTATAGTGGTCCACCTATAGAAGCTGTCATGTTTTTAAGGAAAAATGTATTTTTCAAAGTTGGCGGTTTTGATGAAGAACTATATGCGGGGGAAGATTGGGATTTAGATAGGAGAGTACGACAAATAGGAAAAGTTGGAGTCATCAGCTCCCCTCTATATCACGATGAGGGCAAGTTCAGTATTAAAGAATACTTAAGAAAGAAAAGATATTACGCAAGGGGGCTTGTTAATTACATTCAGAAATGGGGGGAGAATGATCCAATAATCCAAAAGCAATTAGGCATAAAGTATCGATTATTTAATGTATTTATGGAAAATGAAAAATGGAAGAAAATTATTAGAAACCCGTTACTTGCTCTTGGGATGTATTTTTTAAGGTTTACTGTTGGACTTCAGTATCTTCTGGAACGTAAAAGTTTAAAGGATAAACTTTCTAAGAACTTAAAATAAAGACCTAGCTATGATCTTAGTAACAGGTGCAACAGGTTTTATAGGAACAAGACTTGTACAAAGCCTCGTCAAAAATGGATACAAAGTTAAGTGTTTTGCTAGACGAAGCAGTAATATTACCTTTTTAGAGAAAAATAATGTCGAAGTTGTTTATGGTGACTTAATCGATAAAAAGTCCATTGAAACGGCTTTGGATAATGTTGATTCGGTAGTACATTTAGCTGCAATTTTAGATTCCACAAACAAAAAGATTTATGATGTAAATGTCATAGGTGCAAAAAATTTAGTCGAAGCATGCAAAAACAAAGGTATAAGAAAGATCATAGTTTTAAGTTCTATTGTAGTAACACGTGACAACTTAGAAACGCCATATCAAAAAACAAAGTCAATAGCTGAAAAACTTTTTTTAACTTCTGAGTTGAATTGTCTGATTATAAGGCCTACATGGGTTTATGGTGAAGGTAGTAAAAGTTTTGAAAAATTAGTTTCAAGTATCAAGAGATTGCCATTTGTTCCAATTATCGGCAGTGGAGACTATAAGGTTCAACCAGTCTACGTAGATGATGTTGTACGTTTGATTATTCTTCTTTTAACTTCTGATAAGACAAAGAATAAGATATATCAAATAGGAGGCTCTACTATTCTAACCTTTAATGAAATGGTGAATATTATATACGAG
>JAAOZO010000007.1 GCA_011605715.1 Nitrososphaerota archaeon
CGAAGCAAAAAGGATTGGGTCATATCTTCCAGTACTAGGAAGAGCAAACCAACCTTGAACTCTTGTCCAGTATGTGAACAAATACTGTAAACTTAACCCAAGCCAAAAAACGGGCATAGAGATACCAACTAAAGAAAAAAGTCTTGAAGCATGATCTTCAATCTTGTTGTTTCTTAGCGCACTAATTATTCCAAGAGGAATTCCAATTAGCAATGTTATGACAATACTTACTATTGTAAGTTCAACTGTTGCGGGGAAGAATGTGGCAATTGCATCTGCCACCGACATATGCCCAGCTTTAGACCAACCCCAGTTTAATGTTATTAAATCTCTTAAGTAGTAAATGTATTGAATGTAAAAAGGCTTGTCTAAACCAAGCTGGCGTCTAATTGCAGGGATCAAATAAGCAGGAGTTCTCTCCGTTACGTATGCTGCTAATGGATCAAGTACAACTCTTGAGAGATAAAAAGTCAGAATAGTTACTCCTAGCACAACAGGCACTAACATGAAGAGTCTTCGTACAGCGTATTCATAGAGCTTCATTCTTTTCGCGCAAAAAATTAATCTTAATTATAAAACTTTCCTAAAAGAATAAAACCAAAAAAAATAAGAATAAAATTAAGACTCTTTGAAACGCTTAGTAGTTGAAGTTGAAGCCAAGGAAGTCAATGTCAAAAGTTGGTAATGGCCCTACTGCTCTTATGTCATTCTTATACTGGTCTAAAACAACTACTGTTTGATTTGCATACCACTTGTTCATGTCGATAAGTTGAGGCCACATATCTCTTATTATGTAAGCCATGTCTGCTTGTCCTGAAAGAAGGTCGGTAAGTCGAGTATTCGGGTCATCAACTTCTTTTATGATGACTCTTTCTACTTGAGGATGTATGTTTCCGTTTGGTCCGCCCCAATAGTTTGGATTTCTTCTTAAGGTTATTACTCCAGGAGTCCAACTTTCAAGTACATATGGACCAGTTCCAGCTTCAGCATTTTTATCCATCCATTCGTTATGCTTTCCTATTTGTACTCCACCGTGGGCTTCTACGTAGGAAGGAGAAACGATAGAAGCAACGGTAAATGCCAATACCTTTGGAAGAGGTGCATAGGGTCTATCTAGATTTATTCTAACAGTATAAGTATCAAGAATTTCTATTGGTTTTTGAGCCTTCCAAGCATCAACATCATCTTGCGTAGCATTTCCTGCCCAGATTTTCTCCATTAAAGCTTCAGCACCCTTTATTGGGCCGAGCATCCATGCCGGACCATCTGGATCTGCTATTATTATTGCCCTTTCTAATGAGTATTGAACTGCCGTAGCGTTGAACGGAGTACCATCTTGGAAGTATATTCCCTTTCTTAAATGAATTGTATAACTTAGACCATCGCTTGAAACTGAGTAGCTTTCTGCCAGCCATGGAACAACTTCTGTTGCACTGCTACCGTTGAACCAGAATAAAGTTTCATAAACATTCTGAAGAACTTCACCTCCAGCAGTTTCATAATCTACAGCAGGATCGACATAATCAGGCTCTCCAATAGTTTCAACGTAAATTACATCTGGGTTTGTTGCGCTCTTTGGCTTAGAAATTGTGGCGTAGTAGTTTCCTGCGAATGCTGGATTATAGTACCATCCACTTAACCATGTTCTTTCGAAGTGAATTCCAACTGGCTGATCAGTCCATAGGTAGGGTACGTCTTCATAAACTAATCGTTGAATCTGAGAAATTATTTGGAACCTTTTCGCTTCATCAAGCTCCTGAGACTGAAGGTCAACGAGTCTATCAACTTCTGGATTCTTATAACTTGTTCTTATTGGAAATGTGCCTTTTTCACTATGTAAAAACGGAACAAGGTAGTCGTCAGGGTCTATGTAGTCAGGAGCCCATCCAAGGAAGAATATTGGAAGCTTTTTAGCTCTAAGCATAGCTAAGTACTGCGGCCAAGCCAATGAAACGACTTCTAATTTTATTCCAACATTTAAGTTGTTTATTGCACTTGCTAAGAGCAAGCAAGATTTTTCTCTAGCAGCATTACCTGTGTTATAGTAAAGTTTAATCGTTATAGGGTTATCTGGACTAAAGCCATAATCTTTTGCTACTGCTTGTAGTAACTCCTTTGCCTTTGTAAGATTATAAGTGTACTTTGGTATTGTTGGGTCATAACCAAACATTCCCTGAGGGACTGGACCATTTGGTTGAATAGCACCACCCTTAAGAACTTCCTTTATGTAAGTTTCGTAATCAAAAGCATATGCAAATGCTTCTCTAACTCGTTTATCAGCAAAAATTGCCTTTATTACCCAGAAGCTTTGACTTAAACTTCCCACTGAAACTTTGTGAACACCAGAACTTAAGCTTGTTGTCGTTAGGTTTAAAGAGATAACTTGGGAAGTTCCAGGATCGAGAGTAACTTCTTTTGAATAAACAACGGAACCGTCTAAGCTCACATCGACTTTATAGTTACCAGAACCAGTTCCACTGTTTGTAACTGTTACGTTTAGAGCAACTAAATCACCAGGATGTACTGTAGTGGCACTTAAACTTAGGCTAGAAACTTGAAAGTTTGGTTTTGGCCAGAGGAAGTATGCGACGACTGCGAGCACTGCAACGGCGACTATTATTCCAAGCAAATACTCTTTTTTCATTTTTACCTTCGAAGAGGACCAACACTAGAAATGGATTATATAAGTCTTTCTTATAAAG
>JAAOZO010000132.1 GCA_011605715.1 Nitrososphaerota archaeon
GAATATTCAATACTGGAATAAGTGGAAACACAATTTACGACTTAAGCGATAGATGGTTAGATGATGTGTTAAGTTTAAATCCAGATTGGATTTCAGTACTTATAGGAATAAATGACCTCCACAGAATGCTTGCTGGAGAATCAAAGTATGACCCAAAAAACTATTACGAAGCATTTAGAAGAATATTGGATGAAACTTCTAAGAGAGTTAGAGGCATAATACTTATGTCTCCGTTCTACATTAGTAGAGGAACAATTTCCGAGACTCATAGAAAGAAAGTGTTAGAAGTTATACCTCAATACATAAGTTATGTTGAAAAATTAAGCAATGAGTTTTCAACACATTATGTTGATCTACATAGCGTTTTTCAAGACTTAATAAAAATTCGTGAACCAGCAATATATGCTCCAGAACCAGTACATCCTAATGAAACAGGGCATACAGTAATAGCGTTAAAATTGCTTGAACTTTTAACAAGTTAAAAGTATTATCTTTAACATAAAACTCTATAAGCTAAATGATTTTTATTTCTGAGAAATTGCCTAAATGAACTGAATTCTCTTATTCATCTTTTTCTTTGCTTCTTTAGCTTACTGTTAGGTATAATTTAAAGGTATTCGCTCTTTATCCTTGTTCGCTTAAGAACTCCACTCTAACAATATCCCTAGAACTTCGCCCTTTTTCTCAAGAAGTAGCTCATAAGCCTTAGGAGCCTCACTAAACTTTACAACTCTGGATATTAGTTCTTTACATCTCAGCAAACCTTTAACCATAAGCTTAAATATTGCTTTTACATCATCTTCTTCAGTCCAGTAATTTTTATAAGATTCATAAAGTGGCCTTACTGAATTATGAGCACCTATTATAATTAAACCTTTTCTATGAATCTCGTAAAAATTTACAGTACTTACTCCTCTAGTACTTCCGAGTAGAACTATCCTACCTTTTCTTGAAGCTAGTTTGAATGCTAAGTTTACAGCTTCTGGACTTCCAGTAGCTTCAATTACTATGTTAGCTCCTTTTCCTTCAGTAACTTTCTTTACTTCTTCTTCAACATCTACTTTTGAGGGATTAAAAGTATAATCGGCTCCTAAAGCTTTTGCAGTTGACAACCTATTGTTGACCAAATCTACTGCTACTACAGGTAGAGCTCCACTAAGCTTAAGAAGCTGAGCTGCGATTTGACCAATAAGACCTAGACCTAAGACAATGGCAGATTCTCCAAGTTCCACTCTTGACTTTCGTATTCCTTGAAGGACTATTGCCCCCAACCTAAAAAAGGAAGCTTCTTTAGGCGATAATCCTTCTGGAACTTTAAAAGTTAGTTGAGCTGATGACTTAACATAACTAGCGTGTTTTGAAGCCGAGGCAACGATTTCTCCTTCTTTGAAGTTAGTTACATCTTTACCTATTTTTTCTACAACACCTATGTTACTATAACCAGGATACTGTGGAAAAACTTGTGGAGTATTTGGTAAGGACATTAAGTAAGCAATCTCTGTTCCAGGACTGATTAGAGTATATAAAGTTCTAATGAGAAGTTCATTAGAATTTGGAGGCTCAACTAAAAAATTTTCTAGGTTCACAATCCTTGGAGACCTAAAGACAACTCTGTACCCCTCCATCTCAAGATAGCTTAAGCAATAATATTTTTTATAAGCTTTTTCTAAACCATTTCAAGTCACTTAGAAAAGTGGACGTTAGAATATGAAAGGAATAAGTAAGTATACTTTTTCTAAAAAGTTAAAGCCAAGAAAAGTTAAAGAAAGTGTTACAAGAATCTAAACACTAGTTAGAGTTATTGTAAGGAAAAGAAACACTTAAGGACCCTAGAAAAACATCAATAACAAAAAAGCATAGCAAGATCTGTATTACTTAGCAAACTTTTTCTCTGAAGGAAGAAGTTCTAAAAAGCAATTTACAGCAAATAAACTACAAATCTGAGCATTCGACATTAAGAGTTAAAGTACTAACTGATGATGAAAAATTATTTTAATTCCTTTATGACGTTTAAGACTTTTGATCTGAAATTTAAGTATGCTTTTGTAAACTCATCCAAAGTCTTTGCGCATGGCCCATAACTTGGCCATTCTTCTGTTTGAATACCTCTGTTACCATAGTTCATCTTTATCTCAGCTTTCTCTAGAAGTTGATTAAGCTCAAGAGAGGCTTCATAAGCTTTTACAAAATCCTCTATACTTAAAAGAATTTTGAGTTGACTTTCATCTAGATTCTGCATGATGGTTTCTATATAGTCTTCTATTTTGAAACCTTCCTTCATAGCTTCTCTTACTACATCTAGTTGATGATTTGGAAACTCTGTATTTGTTATGTTCCTTCCTGATAAAGCAAGTAAAGTATCTATTGGTTTGCGTTTAGATGCTGGAAGTAAGTCAAGTCTATCTATTATGAATTCTGCATCATTCTTAGAAATACTAAAATTCTTAACTAAGTATTCTAACCATTTTTGCCTGTTCCATGGTGAGAATAGTATTTCGTAAACTCTTTGAGCGATAAAAGTTCCAGATAGTTTTAAAGCATTATCAAAAGAACTTAGCATTCTGATTAGTTCTTCTTTATTGATATAGGCACCAGTCTCCATTAATGTCTCTATGTAAGCAGGATTAAGTAAATTGCTACCAAGTATTCTTTTGCTTGTCAAGAACTCTATCTTTTCCCTTATGTTTTTCTTTTTTAGTTCTAGCAAGTTTTCACCCCTCAAATTAAGTTTACTAGCTAAGTTATCTAATATCTTTTCTCTTTTTTCAAGGTCCAAAGGTTCAATCGCCTTTAGTAAGAAGCTTGTTGCAATGCTTTCTCTTAGGTGGTCTTCTAATCTACCTCCCATATTAGTGTCATAAGTTTGTGTAGGAAGAATTCCCTTTTTAATGGCTCTAGCCATACCTTCTAAAGCAGCGACTCCTATAATTACCTCTTGAGCTACTGTGTAACTTAGTGTAATGTTTTGACCTATGCCAATTTCATTAAGTCTCCTAGTAATTTCTATAGAAGCAGGATAAGCAGCAGCAACTTTTATGACGAGGTTTGGTCTACCTTTTTCATAAGGTTCATTATAGCCCCAAAAGAGATATGAATCATACACCGTAAGCGTACTTTCCAATCTTTGGGCGAATTCTCTTGCAGCAGCTACACTTTTTTCTATGTTATCTGCTATTAATGGATTAAGTTGATAACTTACTAAGCCGTCATGATACTTTGATAGCACGAAAGGTATCCTAAAAACATAGAAGTTATCAAGTAAAGCAAATCTTGTTGCTTCCATGGCTATAGCGTCAACGTACTTTTCTGGTTCTTTGAACCATTCAGGGTGCTCACTCATAAGGTTTTCTCTTGCATACTCCTTAAAGGATTCCCATAACGAGGTGTCGTCGTCATAAGCTATAGCAGCGAGCGGTGGATTAGTTGAGACCTGTACGTACCCTAAGTGCCTTAGCCACCTTAAGCCGAGTGCGTAATCGTTTCCAAACTTACATAAACTCTCTTCGTATGCAACATAATAGAAATTTTTCTTTACAATTTTTCTTATAGCTTGCGTATAGCTTTCTACTAACTTTTCATCTTTAAGCTCCTTTTCTATTTCCATTGCCATCCATGCAACCATACTGTTACCTTTGTTAACAAGTTTCATCTTATTCAATTGAGAATCTATAGTGTACCTTAAAATAATGGAAATTCCAAGTTTTTCTTTCTCTTGTTTTTCCCACTCGCTTAACGCATAAGTGATTGCTTCTATGGATTTTTCTACTTCTTCGTCAGAAAGACGTGCCCATTTCTTTTCAATACCAATAAGATTCCACAGTAGCTCTAATAGTGTATCATAAATTCGATATCTCTTAATTATTATTTTCTCTAGTTTATTTTTTTCTAAGTTTTCCTTAAAGCTAAGCTCATCCTCGAACAACAGACTCAACCTTCTTATTAGAGAACTTATTGTCTCAGTAAGTCTTCCTCTCATCTCTGAGTGAAGTACATGATCAGCAGCAAGCTTCGTATGACCGTCTAATGC
>JAAOZO010000080.1 GCA_011605715.1 Nitrososphaerota archaeon
TACTACTCAAATGGATTATCACTCATTGGTGAAACCTAACTTCTTTATGTCTAAATAAAGAAGGTAAACTCTTAAAAACATGCTAATGGAGCTATTAAACGTGAGGAGTGAAATGGAAAAAAGGTTTAAGACTTTAGACGACTTAGATGCAAAAAACAAAACAGTTCTTGTACGAGTTGACATAAACAGCCCGCTTGACCCTGAAACCAAAAAAATTATAGATGACAGCAGGATAAGACTGCACGCCTCTACGCTGGATGAGCTTTCGTCTAAGGGTGCAAAGGTTGTTGTTCTAGCGCATCAAGGGAGACCAGGAGATCCTGATTTCTCGAGCTTAAGCTTACATGCTACAGTTTTACAAAATTACGTGAAGGCAAAAGTGAAGTTTGTAAACGACGTTATTGGTGAAAAAGCAATTTCAACGATAAAGTCTCTAAGCCCTGGAGAGATCCTAATGTTGGAAAACGTAAGAACCATTCCTGAAGAAATGAAAGACCTTCCGCCCGAGCAACATGCAAAGGGAAAACTGGTAAAAACACTGTCTGAAGTTTCAGATGCGTTTGTCAACGATGCATTTGCAGCAGCACATAGAGCTCATGCATCTATAGTAGGCTTTACTGTAGTACTTCCCTCTTATGCAGGGAGAGTTATGGAGAAGGAAGTTTATGCCTTAGATAAAGTTTACAGCAATCCAGAAAAGCCTTCACTTTATGTGTTAGGTGGTGCAAAGCCAAAGGAAACTTTTAAAGTTATAGAGCACGTTCTCTCAAAGAATAAAGCAGACGAAGTTTTAATAGGAGGAATGATAAGCACTGTTTTCTTGCACTGTGCAGGTTACGACGTAGGCGAAAAGAATGTAAAAGAAATTGAAGAAAAGGGATTTGGGCAGTTTTACGATAAAGTAAAGGACATACTTGCAAAGTACGAAGATAGATTAGTAATGCCTTACGATGTTGCTGTAGACCTAGATGGTAAACGAAAGGAATTTCCAAGAGTAATGTTTCCACCAGCAGGCTACATCAGAGACATTGGTAAAGATACAGTGGAAATTTATTCAAAGATATTGAAAGTTGCTAAATCAATAGTAATAAATGGGCCAATGGGAATGTTTGAAGATAAAAAATTCTCATTTGGTACAGTTGAGTTGATAAAGTCTCTTAAAGGATCAAAAGCTTTCTCTGTTTTAGGTGGAGGACATTCAGTTGCCGCAGTTGAGAGCTATGGGCTTGCAGAGTTTGTTAGTTACATTAGCTCAGGAGGAGGTGCGATGATTTCCTTCCTTTCTGGAGAAAAACTTCCAGGTATAGAAGCACTTGAAAAAGCAAAATAAGCAAAAAACACTAGGTACTGGGAGACCGAGTAAACTTTAATTAATTCTTTTTTCATTATAGTACTTTAATATGAGCTATTTTGTGGCAGTAGATGGGGGAGGAAGTAAGACAATAGCGGCGATTTTTTCAAAAGAAATAAACTTAGTTTCATTCTCAAGAACAACTTCTTCTAACCCCAACGAAATAGGGTTCGAAAGCGCCGCTAGAGTTGTTTATTCCGCAATTAGTGAAGCGTTAACAAAGGCAAGGTTACCATTCTCAAAATGTAGTTGGTATTCGGTAGCTTTGGCAGGAATAGGCAGAGAAAAAGAAAAACTTGTCTTTTTAAATAGCCTAACAGAGTTGCTCGGAGAAACAAAAATAGTTTCAGCAACAACTGATATTTATGCATCTTACATATCTGTTTTTACTGATAAGGTTGGAATTTTACTAACAGTTGGAACTGGTTCTGCTGCAATTTCATTCAATGAAAAGGGAGAAGAAATAAGAAGCGGTGGTTGGGGAGCAAGTTTAGATGATGAAGGAAGTGGCTACTGGATTGGGTTACAGGCACTAAGGGCCGTTATGCAATCTTATGATGGCAGGCTTCCAAAAACTAAGCTTTATGACTCTGTACTTTCATGGTTATCTTTAAGCGACCCGCTTGAGCTTATCTCATGGATAAACAACGTAAAAAAAGACAAAATAGCAGCTATTGCTCCTATCGTGATTTCGTTGGCTGAACAAAACGACCCAATAGCACAAAAGATAGTAGAAAATGCGGCTACAGAGTTAGCAAAGATGGTTTGGGGAGTATGGAATAGGCTAGGAAGCTCACAAAAGTACTCAGTTAAACTTGCTTTTGCAGGAGGCTTATCGCAGAATTCATTCTTTAAAGCTGCTATAGTAGAGAAACTGAGAGAGATAGAAATAAATTTTACACTAGAAGAAGCTGTACCTCATCCACTAATAGGTGCTGCTATGGTTGCGTTAGAAAATTTGGGAGTTAGCTTAGACGAAGAGAAACTAAATAAGTTAAGACAAATAGTAACTAATGTAATTCTTCTTTGAGGAGCTTTAGAAATAGAATTGAACGAAATTTTTGATGAGCTTCTTGAATTAACTACAGAATCCAGAAATCCTCGAAGTATAAATATAGATAGAGTTTCTGTCGAAGAAGTTCTAAAAATAATAAACGAAGAAGATAAACTTGTTCCATTAGCAGTTGAAAAAGAGATTCCAAACATAGCTAAGGCAGTAAGGTTTGTGATAAATTCGTTTAAGAGGAATGGGAGACTGATCTACGTTGGTACTGGAACAAGTGGAAGACTTGGCGTCTTGGATGCTGCTGAGTGTCCCCCTACCTTTGGTGTAAGCTCTGACATGGTAATTGGAATAATAGCAGGATTTCCTGAGGCGCTATGGAAAGCGGTAGAAGGTGCTGAAGATTCTGTAGAAGACGGAATAAAAGCGATAGAAAAGATTAATGTAAACGAACGAGATACTGTAGTAGGTATTTCAGCCTCGGGTAGAACGCCGTTTGTTATAGGGGCTCTAATAAAAGCAAAAGAAAGAGGAGCAAAAACTGTTGGAATAAGTACGAACAAGAATCCAAAGATAGCCAACTATGTAGAAGTTATGATCACGCCGTTAGTTGGTCCTGAAGTAATTACAGGCTCGACGAGAATGAAGTCTGGAACAGCTCAGAAGCTTGTGCTTAATATGATTTCTACCGCCTCCATGATTGGAATAGGAAAAGTTTATCAGAACTTAATGATAGATCTAAAGCCCCTCAATAATAAACTTATAGAGAGATCAAAAAGAATAATCATGGAACTCACAGGTGTAAGCTACGAAAAGGCATCAGAAACATTCCTAAGGTCAGGTATGAACGTAAAAGTATCTCTCGTTATGATTCTTGGAAATGTAGACGTTGAAGAAGCAAAAAGGTTACTAGAGCTATCTGAAGGGCATGTTTTTAAAGCTATAGAAATGTCAAAAACTTCAAAAAAATAAAGTTTTTAACTAAGGAAGACCTTGAAGCTTAAAATTCTTCCTCCTCTTCTTCTTCAAAGTCTTCTTCTTCTAGTTCTTCTTCCCATTCTTCCTCTCCAAAATCTTCCTCTTCTTCCCACTCTTCCTCTTCAAAGTCTTCCTCTTCTTCAAAGTCCTCCTCTTCAGACATTTTCGCTCGGCTGAAGGTTAACCATCCCTATTTAAAAATTTATTTTTGAGTTGAAACAAGAAAAAACATCTCTAAATTACCAGAAATAAGTAAAAAATAGAGAGTTGGCTCTATCTATGAACAAGGAAAATCTTGAAAAAGAGGCAATTACGCTTGTCCTGAAGCTGACCTATAGCTCATTTGAGGGAAAAAACAATTACTTTTGACTACCGGTTACCAAAGATACAATAACTTTGTTGTGTATAGCTTCGTTAGGTATTTTCCAAAGAGCAGCAACAGCCGCAGCTGAGGCAGGGAGCGCATTAATTCCTATATTACTTTTAAGGAATGTTGCTCCAAACTTCATTTCTTCGTTTTCAATAGAGACAGCAAAACCCTTTGATACTTTTATTGCTTCGAAAGCTTTCTCCCCATCAAGCGACTTATAGTTTGCAAGTGGCTCATTTTCTTCCGTAATTTTTATTTTTTCTGGTGTAAGGTCATGGTATTCACCACTTCCACTTAAGTATGATGCAACTATGGGGTTGGCATCAGCAGGTGCAACGCCCACCATGCTTGGGATCCTATCTATTAAGCCATTACTCCTTAATTCACGGAATCCAGCATAAACACCATAAAGAGTAGTTCCATTCCCAACAGGAACTATCACTAAGTCTGGAACATTGTTAATTTTTTTAATGATCTCCCAAGCTATGGTTTTGTATCCCTCGTAGTCTAACCGACTATTTTTTGATCCAGCATTAGCGTCGTAAAAGCCATTCTTTTCTGCAAACTCAATACTCTTTACGACAGCTTCTTCGTAATAACCTTTTACTCTTACAATTTCAACACTACCATTAGCGTATTTTTCTAGCCGAGTTGGATGAAAGTCAGAAGGAACAAAAATTTTTGCTTTAAGCCCATAAAGCTTGGCATAGTATGCTATTGAAGCACCATAGTTTCCACAAGTACCTACAGTTATCCCATAATAGCCTTGTTTCTTAGCATTACTTGCATGAAGCCTA
>JAAOZO010000220.1 GCA_011605715.1 Nitrososphaerota archaeon
GCATTAGACAATGCTAAAAAGAAGTTTGAAATTAGTTACGGAAAGAACGTTGAAGACGAAATAAGCAAGGAGCACCATAAGGCAGCAGTTACTGGTGATACCTTTGGTGATGCTTTAAAAGATGTAGCCGGACCTGGAGTTGAGATACTAATGAAATTAGTTGGAATTACTGCGCTTCTGATTCTCTCACTTCTAACGTAAGGCCTTCTTGTTCTAAGTATTGATTTTTTCACTTAAGATTATTTCTCTTTTCCTCTGCTGGAAAGTATTTCTACCCAGGGGTTGTTTTCAAAGAAAGATGGTAACGAACTTGAACTTTTCTCATCTTGTTTAGTTTTTGGGACAGCTTCTACCTCTTCTTCTTTCTCAACTTTACTAAATTCTTGCGCAGCAGGAACTATTTTGGGTACGCCATAACTAATCTGTTCTAGTTTACTTACTATGTAATTGTACTTCTCCTCTAGGTTTCTTATCCTTAAGTTTAACTCAGTAATAGTAGCTTTAAGTTCATCATTTTTCTTTTGTTCATAAACCTTAGGGACAACTTCTGTACTTTCTTTTATCTTTGTTCCAACTTCTTGTTTCTTTAATTCTTTTTTAGTTCTCCACTCTTTAATCCTGTCCTTAAATAGAGACAATGCTGCTTCAACTTCAACATTTACTTCATGGTTTCTATCGTAAGCTATTATGTAGAGTTTCTTGTTGTACCCTTGAATCAGGTCAATCTTTGAGCCGATCCACTCTCCTAAAGAGTTTGGACATACCAAAATTATTCCATCATAGCTTTCATCAACTAGCAAAGAAAAAATTTCAAATATAAAATTGAGTATGTTTTCTTTTGTTCCGAAATCATCTAGTAAGTCTGCAAGTGATACTACCTTTACTACTACTCTTATTTTTCCATCTGAAAACACACTGTACCCATAAGATCGGTCTCGTTGCTCTTTAAAGTTATTACTTATGAGTGAATTTCTTATCTTTTTGTAAATTGTTTCTTCTTTTACCTCAACCCTAGCCATCCCTCCATCCTCTCCCAATTCCAAGAATAGCTCTCTGGTACAGCATAACCGTAGATTATACTTCCTCTCCAAACTGAAAACTTCGGAGATTCAGAAGTTGTTATGTTCACGTTTTCTATTCCATGTTTGTTAAGCAAGCTTTTTAATTTAATTTTTGAGTCAACAGCTACTCCAAAAAGTTCCTGAGGAACATTCCACTCAAAGTTTCCTCCTGATAATAAAATTTGCTTGTACAAATGTGGCTGAAGTTCAATTGGACACCTTTCAACAGCCTGAAGTATTGCTTCCCCAAAGTCTATCATTCCATAAAAGTATATATCTCCAGCTTTTACATCCTTTGGTCTTGGCATCCCCCTGCTAAAGTAGCTCATGAAAATTTCATTGTTTGGGTCAAAAACGTACTCTCCAAGGAGGAACCTTACCCAAGAGTCTTTACCAAAATCCACAACTAGTCTTGTTCCTGGAAGTTTAAAGTTTACCCTCACTAGCTCTGGATTTTCTTTACTAAATTTTATTGCTTGATCTAAGTCTCTTGGTATCAGACCAATTTTTTCCTTAATCATTCTAACTACTGCTTCTTCTGAAGCAAGATCAGAATACCCAAGGTCTTTTAAAATCTCAGCCATTAAGGCATTGGCATCTCCTCCCCCTCTGTTAAGTGCTACAATCGCATTTTTAATAGGATACCTTGAAATTGGGCAAATTTGAGTGTTACCGTGCCCTGATTCAACAACTACGCACGTTGGTACCTTGTGAGCGATTGCAACAGCTAAAGGCTGAGAGATAATGGTTGCCATCTTAATTAATTTTTCTTCACCATCAATTTCTTTAAAGATGTCGAACAAATTCTCATACATGTACCTAGGTGCAATAGAAGACAGCGATGCAACTAAGTAAAAACCTTGAAAGTTTGGATCAGCTGGCTTAAACTCATTGAGCGCTAGTTTTGTTATTTCTTTTACAACTTTCCATGATCTTTCATCGTTCTTTTCTATTATTCCATTTTTCATAGGGTAAATTAGTCTTTGAGCGAGGTCCTCTTTACTTTCCAAGTACAATGGAACCTCTTCCCCAACAACAACTTCTTTTGAAGTACTTGACATAAGTTGAGCAATTACTGAATTTTTATCTGGAAAATATCCACGGTTTTGCATTACCTGCGGAGTTTCTCCCAAAGAAATCGGGCCATACTTAAAGTCACTGGTACCATAGTCCGCTGCAAATACATACTTTCTTTTATAATCTTCGCTCATTTTTTGTTCACCCTTTAATTAGCTTGACAATTTTACCTAGTATCCCATATTTATTCTGTTGCTCCTCCTTAATAAGTCCTAGGTCTTGAAGGAAAGAGGTAAACAAGTTTTCTCTATAGGTTTCAGGGTCAACTTTGAAAGAAATATAAAAAGTTAATTTTTCTGTATAAACAGAAACTTCAAATTGAACATTTTTATAACGAGTCTGAAACCAGTACGTCTTTGATTGTTGTGCCTTCGAAAACTTTTCCGCACTAACATAAAGCTTTGATAGCGCAAAGTTAAGGTTGTCCTGTAGTTTTATTGTGCAGTTTACAGTTGCACTTAAGCAATAGTAAAGAGTTTCTTCCAAAATGCTATCTATTAAACTTGAAGAAACAACGTCCCTAAATGCTAAGGAAAACTCATGTACTTCTCCAATAGAAGCCATCTGAAGTACTGAAACAAAACCACCCGAAAAAACGGCTGCATTAGGCTCCGTTCTTAAGAGCTTGAACTTGTGACTTAATTTGTAAAATATCTCTTCAACAATCCATTTATAATCTTCGTACCCTCGTACAGCTCTCCCAAAATCTGCAGTAATAACGCCACTCAGTGTAATTCTCTCTTGCATCTATTTTAGTGAACTCTAGGCAAAGGGTATTAATTTATCTTTCTCTTCTTATCTGAATAAGAAGAATCTTGACGGTATCTTTATAAAGGAATCTGGTTTTCGGGGCTATAAGGACAATGGACACTGAAATTGCAAAAACTTGGCTTAGATTCTCATTTAACTTTGTCTTGCTTTTAATTCTCCTACTAGTTACAAATGTTAGTCTAACTTCTGCAATAAGTATGTTTAGTTTAGGGTTTAAAGAAGGCTTCAGTTTAATTCAAGTGATAAACTTAGTTTTATTTTTAATAACGTTTCTTGTTGGAGTAAGAGTCTTGCTTGATGGAATGAAACTTTTTGATAGTGTAGCTTCCACAGTAGTAAGAAAGGTTCTGAAGGCTCAGTCTGGTATGGTAAAAAAGCTCATACTGGAGTTTCTTTTACTCTTTGCGCTTTCTTTGTTTTCAAATGCAATTATTTCCGCAGTTCAGTCCTGGAAAGAAGGATTTGGTTTTTTAATTTCTTCTGCTTCTTTGATCCTAATCCTAATAATATCCTACGACATCAGTAAAACTATCTACTTAATACTTGAAGTCCCAATACATGAAATAGCCGACAAAATTTCAGACTTCAGAAAGGAAAGGAAACCTTAAGTTTTACTTTTGATTTTTGCAAAAATTACATCAGAAGAGGTGCATTATCTTCATTCCATAAGGTCAGTGCAGGTCAGTCACTTCCTTGCATTTTTATTTTTCGTTAGCTCTATTTAAATTTTTAATTTCTTTTCGCTTACGAATCATTTATGGCTTTAAATTCTTGTTAGAAAAGCTCTTACTACGTTTTTGTGCTCACCATTGCTAAAAAGTTAAATACCAAAACTTACTTCAAAGACGTTAAAGATGACCTCGGTTACAATTGAAGAGTTCCAAAAGTTGGACATAAGAGTTGGAAAAATAATTAACGCGGAAAAAATAGAAGGTGCAAAGAAGCTTCTTAAGCTTACTGTTGACATAGGTGAGAAGAGAACTTTAGTTGCTGGAATTGCGGAATACTATGAACCTTCTTCCTTAATAGGAAAGAATATTGTCGTATTAGCAAACTTACAGTACAAAAAGATAATGGGGATTGAATCGCAAGGTATGCTCTTGGCAGCGGTTCAAGACGGTATCCCATTCATACTAACCGTAGAGGGCGACGTTAAACCAGGGGCCAGAGTTTCTTAACTTTAAGCATCTTTAACTCAAAAAATTTTTAATAAAGCTTAAAAGGGTAACTTAAGTAATTTTAGCTTGAATGAAACCAACTACATCTCTAGTTTTTTACGTAATGCTGATTCTTGTTCTTACCATTCTTCTTCATACTTTTGCTGAAAGGATACAAGTTTACCAAGTTACGTTACAACCTCAAAATCCATTTCTTATACTAATTAGTCCTCCTGTATTTGACCTAAACGTTAACGTTACAGTGCTAAAGGGGAGGTCTCATATCCTTTATATAAGTACTAACCAAACGCAAGTTATAACTTCGTTTATTTTACCTCCTTTTTCTCTAATAGAGGTTGTTCCGGATGGTGTTGCTTATAATGTGACCCTAAGCTTTAGGTCAAATAGAGCCTCTACTGTTTACTATGGCGCCTTTACCTATTCCCCTGCTTCTGATTATCCTAACTACAAGGCCTATAGAACTGGAGATGGTTACTTTGTTCCATTTTCTGGCGTTACTGTACCTCCCGGAAACTTTTCAGTTTCTTTCCTGCTAAACTTTCTTCAGACCAATTCCACTTCTCAGCAAGGCATATTCGGTAGCTTTCTGCCTATGATTCCAAAAACTGTAATTTTTGCACTAATTTCGGTCGTAGGTACTTATGTTGAGGCCTTCATCTTAGTTAATGCTTATTTTAAAAACAAAGAGAACGAACTTTCATTTCAGTCAAAACTCTTAATTTTTGCAACAGTTATAGGTTATCTCTTCTTGCTTTACTGGAGTTATTCGAAGTTTTTAGCTTCTTAGTTTAGGACTCAATATTTTCCACAACTAAAGCCAATAGATTGAGATTTTTGCTCTCGGTGATAATTCGTAAGTTGTTACTTCTTACTTCATAGCTCATTTTAAAGCAAAGACCGGTAGTTGCATAACTCTTAAAGACCAACGCCAATAATGCCTAGGTTTTTCAACAATTCACCCTGCGATTTTAACTGTAGACTTTTTCTGTCTGCTTTTTAGGACGTAAAATTGTAATAACTTTTTATAGCCCTCTTGCTAACCTATCCTTGTTAAGCTTACCTTGGTAAACGAAAGCGATCTTGAAGAAATTCAGGAAGAGTTTGAACAAAAATGGTGGTACTCTAGACCATTCTTAAGGTCAATCTTCTTTCCACTACTCTACTTAACTTCTTGGGAGTTTCGACTATGGAACTTTCTAAGACAACCTCCAGAAGTAAGAAAAAAGAAGGTTGAGAATGAGGCAAAAAAGATAAGAAGAAGGTTTGACTTTCCAACAGTTAAAGTTGAGGATATTCTAGGCAGAGAAAAAGAGCTTAAGCAAGTTATGCTTAGCATAAAGTACCACGTTTTTAGAGATAAAGACATAAGGAAGGCCGCAACAGCAATACCTCCTAAGCTTTTCCTGATAAAGGGGAGTAGTGGAACTGGAAAAACTTACTTTGCAGAAGCTCTGATGAGGTGGGCATTTGAAGAAGGGTTATCCTATGGTTTGCTGATTAATTTCAGTTCGTTAAAGCCAGAAGACGTTTACACCATGTGGTATGGACAAAGTGCACAAAGGTTAAGTGATTTCTTTAATTCTGCGTTCATCAGACCAAGCGTAATCTTTGTTGACGAGTTCCAAGCTTTTGGAAAGAAGTTTAGTGCTGCCTCTGAAGCTGGAATGGAAGAGACAAGAGTTCAAACAGTATTTTTAGAAAAAATAGACGAGTTAATGAAAAGAAACTACAGGGTTGTCCTACTTATTGCAACTACTGAATATGAAGCTTTACTTGATACTATAAGAAGACGTGGGGTTGTTGGAACAATAGACCTTGACGCGGGGGTGTCTTCAGGTACGTTACTTAAGATAGTTGAGAAGGAGTGCGAAAAACACAAAATTAACCTTAATCCAAAGGATGTTCTGTCTACTCTAGAAGAATCAGTAAGAATTGTTGGAAACACAACTCTAACTCCAGCTGACATAGTTAATGCCTTTAACATGATCGTGAACAAAAAAATGCAAGAGTTGTCAGAAAGTTACAGTTCTTCATTCAGTTCAAACTATGTTGGAAGTTCTATAACACTAGAAGACTTTAGATGGGCTGCAAGGTTTCTTAAGTCTTACAGTCAAGAAGCTAGAACTGAAGCTGCTAAAAGGTCAGTTGTTAAAATAAAACCAAAAGAAACTTACAAAGACGTTGGTGGTTTAAAGGGTATAAAGGAAGAAATAATAAAAGAACTTTCTTTAGCTCTAAATCCCGACCTATCGATAAGAGCAAAGTATGTTCCTCCCAAGGGTTTCATCTTTTATGGGCCACCTGGAACTGGAAAAACCTTGCTTGCAAAAGCTATAGCTCATGAAAACAATGTTTGGTTCTATAGCATTAATGGTCCTTCTATAATACAGGGCATTTACGGAGATCCGGAGAAGACGATAAGAAATATCTTTGAAGACGCAAGGAAAAACGCACCCGCAATAGTTTTCTTTGATGAAATAGATTCGATAGTGCCCAGAAGAGGCACAACAGATCCTGTTCTCGATAGGGTAACAAGTCAACTCCTAACCGAGCTAGACGGCTTTGTTCCTCTGTCTGGCGTAGTTGTAATTGGAGCAACGAATAGAATCGAGGTTTTAGATCCTGCGCTACTTGAAAGATTTTCTCATCGCTTTGAGTTTACATATCCAAAAACAAGAGAAGAAAAGCTTGAAGTGATATCAATTCATTTAAGTAAGTATCTAGATGTTTGTGATAAAGAGGTAAGCGCGGAAAAAGTATATGAAATACTTGAAGGAAAAGTTTTAAGTCCAAGAAGAATTGCTGAAGTTATAAACGAAGCAAACAGACTTAGAGCAAAGGAACTAGATGCTGTTCGTGCTATAAGAAAAGCAACGGAAAGCAACGATAGTGCAACAATAAATGAGCTTCTTAAGGTTTACAGTCAGGAAATTGAAAGGATAAGTGAACTCCTTGATGCAAAGTCTTCATTAGATAACTTAATATCTTTGTTGAAAGGCGTTGAACCCTCAAATTATCCCTTAAGGCTATTTCACTTTAAGAAAGCCGTCGAGCTATCTTCTGAAGAATCTGTTGAAGAAATGAGGAAGATGATTGAAAGAACAGTACGATCAGAAATTCCTGAGGTTGGTAAGGCTTATGGGCTAGTAGCTGTAGGTGAAGAAGGGACAGGGGGGTTTGTAGCTGCCATAGAAACTGTTATCTCAAGAAATGGAAACGGAAAAGTAAAAGTCATAGGAAGCGAGATTGGTGAAAGTGTCCAAGCAAGTGCTGAAGATGCCTTCATTTACTTAAACTCTATTTCCGATTGGAGATACAAAAACTGCGACGTCTTCATTGAGCTTGTTACTCCTGCAAAAGGCCTAGAAAAGATAAGCACTAGGCTCGGTACCGCTGCTCCAGTTTCAGGTCCTTCGGCTGGGCTGGCAATTGCTGTTGCTCTCATATCTTCAATAACCAAACTAAAAGTTGATCCATCTGTTGTTATGACGGGTGCTATTACTGCGAGAGGCGAAGTTTGGCCGGTTGGTGGATTAGACTACAGAGGAATGGGTAAAATAGAAGCCGCTCTCGCAGATAAATACGTTAAAAAACTTATAATTCCAAAGTATAACCTAGAGCAACTGATAGAAACTAAAAGCTTGGAACCACTTAACAGGGCTGGCATCGTAGTAAAGGGTGTTTCTGATGTTCTCGAAGCAGCTACAGAAAGCATAATCGGCCTAAAAGATAAGGGTTCATTAATTGATCTAATAAGAAAAGAAGAATGAGAAATAGTTTTTTATACCCTTAAAATTAATTCTTGAAATTAATGAGTACAGAGCAGTTAGAATCTCATGATGTAATAGTTGTTGGCGCTTCTTTGGCAGGACTAAGTGCAGCTCTTTACGTAGCAAGACAAGGGTTTGACGTTCTAGTTATTGGAATGGACTTGGGAGGACAAGCTACTTTAGCAACAGAAGTGGAAAACTACCCAGGCATACCAAGGACATCAGGACTTTCACTAGTAGACAAAATAAGGTCTCAGGTTGAAAGATTTGGTGGTCAAATAACTTATGAAGAAGTAACCTCGGTGGAAAAGTTGAACTCTGGCTTCAAAGTGAAAACCAATATGTTTTCTTATCATACGAAAGCTTTGGTTCTTGCTGTTGGAAAATCGCCAAGAAAACTTAAGGTAAAGGGCGAGGAAGAGTTCAAAGGAAGAGGCGTTTCGTATTGTACGGTGTGTGATGCGCCATTCTTTAAGGATAAAGTTGTTGCAGTAGTTGGAGTTGGGGATGAGGCTAATGAATCAGCAATATACCTATCAAAGTTAGTTAAGAAAGCGTACTACATACTGCCAACAGAAAATGTTGTAGGACAAAGCAATATCGTTTCTCAAGTAAAGAGCAATGAAACGATTGTACTTTTATTAAACTCAGAGGTTAGAGAAATAAGGGGAAAAGATAGAGTTAGTAGCATAGTTGTATACGACAAAAGCAAGAAAGAACTAAGAGAACTTGAAGTTGAAGCGATATTCATTGAAATGGGATACGAGCTTAGAACTTCGTTTTTATCAAACTTAGTTAAGCTGAACGAGAAAGGTGAAATTGTTATAGATAAACTAGCAAGAACAAGTTGTGAAGGAATTTTTGCTGCTGGAGACGTAACCGACGTACCTTATAAGCAAATGATCATCGCAGCTGGCTTCGGTGCAATAGCTGGTCTTTCAGCTTGCAATTACTTGCTAACTCTTAAAGGTAAAGGTATAATCTTTTCTGATTGGAAGAAGTTGTAGAGAACAACCTTTTTATACTTTGTAGCTTATATTTGGTGTAATGAATGTAAAGGTCTTGCTAAGCTACATAAGCGGAGAAAGGTTTTGGGAGTATGAAAAGCCATTTCCCCCGCAACTGCAAATCTCAATCAACGTTAACTTAATAGACTTCGAGACGCTAAGCAAAGAAGAAGCTTCCTCTAGATTCATTGTTTCAATTCAGTACATTCCTTCTGTTGGTCAAGTAGTTGCAAAAGGAAAGCTTATTGTAAATGGAGAAGAAAACGAAATAAAGCAAATAAAGGAAGCAAATGAGAAAAAACAGATTCCCTTAGCTCTAGTTCAAGCTATAAGCAACTTCACGATTGGTGAAATAATAATCATAAGCAAAGCTCTCGGAATACCTCCTCCACTGCCATTACTCATACCTCAAGCTCAGGAGAAGCCTCAGAGTTCTTCCTTGGTCTAGTTTCTTCATTTCTTGGGCTAGCTCTATGGCGGTTATTTCCATAAAAGTTTTAAGCCTATCGTTTAATGGTTGATGCCGTATGCAAGGGAATAAAATTACCTTCAACGTAAACAAGAAGCAGGACTTTAGAGAGTGGTATAACGAAATAATAAGGAAAGCTGAATTAATTGATGACAGGTACAACATTAAAGGACTTATAGTCTATCGCCCAAGGGCAATGAGAGTAATAAAAGAAATTTATAAGTTGCTAGAATCTGAGCTCGAAAAGAAAGGGCATGAACCGGTTCTTTTCCCTCTGCTAATTCCGGAGGAAAACTTTCAAAAGGAAGCTGAACACGTGGAAGGCTTTAAAGCAGAAACTTTCTGGGTAACAATGGGTGGTGATGAGCCTCTTAATGAAAAGCTTGCACTAAGGCCAACTTCAGAAACTGCTTTTTATTATATGTACTCGCTTTGGATCAGAGGCTTTTCTGACCTTCCACTTAGGCTTTATCAAAGTGTCAGCGTTTATAGACATGAAACAAAGGCAACTCGTCCACTAATAAGAGGAAGAGAATTCTTATGGGTAGAAGCGCACGACGCATTTGCATCAAAGGAGGAAGCGTTAGACCAAGTTAGGAGTGATGAAGAAGTAACTAAGAGGGTTTTAGAAGACTATTTGGGACTCCCTGTACTTTTCTTTAGAAGACCTCAATGGGATAAGTTCAAAGGAGCTGTAGACACTTATGCTGCCGACGTCATAATGCCGGACGGCTCTTGCCTTCAAGTAGCCTCAACCCATTATCTAGGAGAAAACTTCAGTCGAGCTTTCAATGTTGTTTTTACAGATAAAGATGGGAAAAGAAAGTTTGTTCATCAGACTTGCTATGGTCCTGGAGTTAGTAGGATACTCGCTGCTTTAATTTCTGTTCATGGCGACAACAGTGGTCTAATCTTTCCCTTCAACGTAGCACCGATTCAAATCGTCGTTGTTCCAATTCCAGGAGAAGGCGTGGCAGAATACTCAAAAAACATTCTTGAGAAGCTTAAACAATTTGGCTTTAGAGCATTTCTTGACGATAGTGAAGATACTCCCGGTGCAAAGTTTTACAAGTGGGAGTTTCTTGGTGTGCCTCTAAGAATCGAGGTTGGACCAATAGAAGTTAAAGAAGGTAAAGTTACTTTGGCTGATAGACTCACTAAGAAAAAAGAAACTGTAGAGCTAAGTAAGCTTATCGAATACGTTAACAACTTTTCTCTTTCTCAAGTACAAAGGTTACGAAATCGTGCTAAAGAAGATGCAGAACATTTTATGGCTTATGCAAGTAGCGTCCAGGAAATTAAGGAAAAGCTAAAGGAAGGTAAAAAAGTGTTTAAAGTTCCATTTTGTTCATTAGAACTCGATGGCACTAATTGTGCTGAATTAATAGAAAACGAAACTGGCTTAGAAGTTAGAGGTGAGCTTTTAAACGATAAGAAACCGACTGATGAAAAATGTATAGTGTGTGGTAAACCTGCCAATTGCTACGTCTATATCGCTGAAGCGTACTGAAACTGTTTAAAGCTCTTTAGGTTTTACTGTTCTAAGAAGTAATGTTGTTGCCATCAATTTCAAGTATACAGACTTAAAACAGGAATACGTTGCTTAAAAATTGATGCATTGTAAGCGAACTAAATATGTTAAAGACAACACATTTCAAATCTTCAAGTCGTAGTTTTTCAAGTTTGAAGTTGTTTGATGAGTTTATTAAGACTTAGGGTTAGATTAATCTTGTTAAGGGAAAGAAGGCCAGTGAGTCCTCAGAACTATGTAAGTTAAAAGATTACGTAACTTAGACTATCTTAGTAGAATTTAGTAATAAAAAATTTAGTAGCCCGGGAGAGATTCGAACTCTCGTCAGGAGGTTTCCCCTATAGGGAGATCCAGAGCCTCCCATGCTTGACCGCTACACTCGGCCTTTTCGTCCACCGGGCTATCCGGGCCACTTATCTACTTTTCTTCTCATCTTTATTTAAGTTTTTATTTCCCTAAGATGCTTTCATTGCGCAGAAATGCTTATTATAACGTACATAAAGCTTATAGTTTCGTTATCACTTCTTTCTTACGCTTCTATAGAAGACTTAAAGCATAGAGAAATAAGCGACCTCGTGTGGTTGTTTTTTAATTTCTTAGCTTTTTCTATTAATCTAGCTTCTTTGTTTGTCTTTCACTATTTCTACATTGATGCTATTTCAATAGTTTATGCTTTGGCTCTTTTGGTAATTTTCTTGAGCTTATACTACGTTGGTGCGTATGGTGGAGCTGATGCAAAAGCGCTTGTCTCTATAACACTGATGTTTCCCTTTTTAAGCGAAAAAGTTTCACTTTCAAGTTTCACCTTGCTTCCAATTCCAGTGGCTACCTTTTTCTATGCTTCTGTGCTAAGTTTAATCCAGGTACCAATTAACTTAGTTCATAACCTTTTGCTGATTTTTAAAAAGGAAAAAGTTTTTGAAGGTATAAAGGAACCTACCTTAAAGAAAGTCTTAGCTCTTCTTTTACTTAGAAAAGAACGCATTAAGAAACGTTACATAAACTTGTTCTTTACTCCTGCTGAAATAGTGCTTGAAGATGGTTCAAGGAGGCTTACTTTTTTCTCAAACACTACAAGTAATGTTGCTGTGGACGAGGGAGAACTAATCTTCGTCTCCCCCCTAATTCCTTTCGTGTTCTTTTTAACTTTTGGTTTTTTATTCTTTGTTGTTTTTGGAGATTACATATTAGTTAATATTATTAAAGTTGCTGAGTCATTAGTCCATTGAATTATTTTTCGTTAAACATTGAAGTTAAATCTTAAAACAGTCAGAGTGATTATTCTTATATTTTATTTTTTATAGTAATATTTTTTTTCTTTCTCACAAACATAACAATAAAAAGTTGTGAAAAAGTAAAATAACTTAACCTACTAACATAAAAATTTAAATATGCCAATTCTTTTTTTACAGCAAGAAAGGTGTAAGTCGCGAATGTACCTATCTGAAGATGAGCAAAAGTTAATTGCGAAGATTTTGGAAAAAGATGTGAAGTTGCTAAAACCAAAGTATTCTCCTACTAAGGGTTTTGTCTATGATATTGATGGTGAAATTGGCCTAGAACTTTCTAAGTTTCTAAGCTTGGCAAATGGCTTAGTTGAAAAAGACTTCTTACAAAGAAAGTTCTACAAGAAAATCCCAACATGCCCGAATTGCGGTTCTCAAAGGCTTCTATTTACTTTCGTCTGTCCTTTCTGTAAGTCATCGAATTGGTCAAAGGGTAAAGCAATTCAGCATCTAACTTCTACCTGCAACTACATGGGCTTTGAGAGCGAGTTCGTTGATAACGTTTGCCCCAACTGTGGTCAAGAGCTAAAATCTGCGCGAATAGATGAAGGTGGAGGTACCTTAAGTTTACCTGTTGACTACAAAGTGTACGACGTCTACTACAAGTGCAATAGTTGTGAAAGATTTTTTGAGCATCCAGCAGTTTCTGCTCTTTGTTTAGATTGTTCTGTCTCGTCTGATTTTGACAGCTTAAACTGGATCGATCTATACACTTATGAACCCTCTCCCGCGTTGCAAAAGCTTGAGTCTGCTCTTTTCCTTACTACCAAGATTAAATCAGAACTAGTAAGGCGCGGTTATACTATAAAAGAAAGCCAGTTGCTTGGAAAATCTGGGTTACCACATGAATTTGATATCGTAGCTGCTAAAGGTGACGTTCAAGTGGCAATAGATGTTTCAGCAGAGTCAGACAAAAAGCAAAGAGACCTCTTGCTGAGTGGCTATGTTAAGTCTCAGGACATTGAAAACACCAACTACTATTTTGTTTCTACTGAAGGCTTAACGCAAGAGGAAAAGAAAATTACAGAAACCTTTAACATAAAGTCTATTGAAAAAATCAAAGACGCAAAGGAAATACTTGACAAGATAGAGGATGACAGTTCTCAAAAAGTTAAGAGTATAGAAAAGCAAAGCTAGATTAGCCTAGAAGACAACTTAAGGAACAAGATTTCATACTTTTAGTTTTCGATACCTAAGAAGTAAGAAATCTTTGTTTAAAGTAAGAAAGGACATCAAACAACTTAAAGACTTGAGTAAACGCTTCTATTTTTAATGTTAAAGAGAGATGCCTTATAAAAAAAAGTTTTATTGTTTATATTAAAAATTTAAAGGAAGGAGTAATGCTTACTATTCGCTAGGGGCTGTGCATGAACATAAGCATCGGAAGGGTCCCCCCACAGGACTTAAAAGAAGTAATTGGTAAAACTATACCAATAGAGAAGAAGTTTAAGATTGATCAGTTCACTTCTCTTGAGATACAAAATTTCACTCATCCAATAATGACAGAACCTCCAGAACTCCTTGGATTTCTTTCAGTAAACTTCCCTTACTCTTATTCTTTAAGCAAAAGCGTTGTTCCTTTAATGCATATGTTTAACGTGATATGTCCGCTTGACTTAGAAACTCCAACTCTAAAGAAGCTTCTCATAACCATGGGAAGGGAAATGAGAAGGCTTAGTGTTTGCGCTTCTGATTTTTCTCTGTCCTTCTTGCCAGGAGTTTCTGCACCTTTAATTTCTGTAACAACTTCTGGTTACGTTAAACAAAATAAGAGCAAACAATCACCAAAGCCGAATGACTCAGTTTTAATAGTTGGAAAGCCTCTTCTTGAGCTATCGATCAGGATATCTTTTGAAAAGCCGGAATTAGCAGAACAAAAGGGAGGGAATCCAAGGCACTTGAAAAATTCCTACAGCAAACTTTCAACTGTCGAGGCTGTAAAGTTGTTAGTGGAGTTTGAAGCAAAGTCGATTTCTTTAGTTGGAGATGAAGGAATAGTTAAGGCTGCAAAAAAGATATCATATGAACATAAAGTTGGGTTAATGATAGACGTGGATAAAATACCTTGGGATGAAGTAGGCTTGGAACTTGTTAAGTCTGTTAATGGCGATCCAACTTCAACAACTTCTTACGGTAGCTTACTTGCTGTGGTTAGCAAAGAAGTAAAAGACAAAATAATCTCGTCTCTTTCTTCAAAGAAGATTTTAGTCTCTGAAGTTGGAAGGGTTGTTGAAGGTGTTGGAGTTTGGAGAAAAGACGACGGTCCTCTAACGCAACATAAGGATGCATACTCTCTTTTAAGTCAGAACAGAACTTTCATTATTCCTTAGTTTATTCCGAGGTACTTGAGGCTATATTTCTTAGCATGTTTTCAACAGTCCATCCTAGCCCGTTGAGTATTTCTCTTATTCTTTGCTTCTCTCTGAAGTTTCTAACAACGATCTTTCTAATATAAGGGCCATCTTGAATTATTTCATATGACAATATTTGGTCTGGTCTTATGACTCCCTTGGATGCGCTTTGCGTATCTGCCTCCCTCATGCCTTCAAGAAGCCTATTTATGAAGAATGCTTCAAATGGCCTAACGGAAGAACTTAAATTTAAAGATGAGTCCAGCTCTACTACTAGTTCATCAGCGCTTACAAAAGCAGTTCCATAGCTTTTTCCCTTGTAAGAAAAAGGTATTTTTTCACTCTCTTTCTCTTTTTGTTCTAGCTTAGACTTACTTTGAAGAATTTCAGCTCCACTACTGAAGCTTAGTTTAGCTAGCTCATCATCCACTATTGAAATAGCCTCCTTGAGCATGTTGGCTTCCTTCTGGAGTTCGCTTACCTTATCTTCAAGTCTCTTTTTTAAGTCTGCAAGAGCTTTCTTCCTTTCTTCTCTTTCCTCTTCTGGTGTTGTCAACTGGCAACGATAAATAGAGTTGAGGCAGTATTTAATTGTTTTATTTGCAGTAGACAAGTATTTATTTTTTTAAATTATAGTTTATGTCTAAAATTTAGAAAAAGAAGCCTTAAAAAAGGAGTGTTCTCCGTTATTAAGGGGAATTGAGTGAAAAGAAATCCATACAACTTTATATAAATCCTGGAAATAGTTTGTTGTTGAGTGGTAGAGGACGAGTTGAAATTAGGCAAGGACAGGTTGAAATACTTGGTGCAATTTTATCCAAAGGGGCTTCCTTTAAAGTAAGGCTTGGTAGACAGATTCCTGTTTTCTCTCCAGAAGTTAAGTCAATAGTAACGGGCGAAGGATTCTTTAGATGGAAAGTTATTAAGGAGGATCCAATTCCAAGTTCTTGGAGAGCGACAATAGATGAGCTTTTAGCTAGGCCAAACTCAACAGTAGTTATAGTGGGACAAACAGATTCTGGAAAGAGTACGCTTTCTCAGTTTCTTTTAAATTCTGCTTTGAACTTCTCTACAACAGTTGGACTAATCGATGCAGACATTGGTCAAACGGACTTAGGACCACCGGGGTTTGTTGCAGCTTCTTTAGTGAGAAGAAAAGTTGTTGATTTGAGGAGCATTAGACCAATTGCAATGGAGTTCATTGGTGCTCTTTCACCTTCAAAAGCCTTTGAAGAAAGTATCGACAAGGTTAAAAAAATTAAAGAAAGTTTACTGCATTATAACCCAGATTACATAATCATAAACACAGATGGATGGCTTGACAATGAGGGAATTGTTCACAAGAAGAAGCTGATAGAAAAGATAAGGCCGGATATAGTAATAGCGTTACGTCAGGATCAAGAAGAAAACTTAATTAAAGAAGGAAGCTACAAGCTAATAACGCTTAATCCTTCTCCTCACATCTTGAAGAGAACTCAAGTTGTGAGAAGACTTTCCAGGCTAGCGAACATAGCTAGGTTCTTAAAGGGTGCAGAGGCAAAAGTGATTGAAAAGGAGAACGTTTTATCCTTAGAAAATCACGAACCTCAAATAGGTGATGTTGCAGCAGTTTATGAGAACGACGTTGTTAAGGGGATTGCGTTGTATGGAGGCGTTGTCGAAGGCAAGAAGATTTTTTACACAAGAGTAAACTCTTTTACAAAAATAGTTGTAAGCAACATAAATGCAAGAGAAATCATTGACCTTGTAAAAAGCAAAGCCTAATAGAGATTTAACTAGCAAGTAAGTATTTTTCAAAGCTGTAAATTCAGTAAAAGGTAAAATGCTAGAAGCTTTGTATAAGATAAGGAGCAACTACGAGTAGCATTTTAACAATAAAATAATTGTTGGATAGTTTTCTGAGCTTAAAAGAAAAATATAAGACTACTAGGCGCCCAGACTCGTTAAGTTAAACTAAAAATTTCATGAGTAAGCAAAGAAGTTAACTACAGAAAGCATCTACTACCTTAAGTAATTCCTCGTCTACAAGTCTTGTTCCTTTCATTCCTTCGATTAAATCTATATCTATAATCTTAGTTCCACTTAATGAAACCATCCTTCCAAATTTTCCTTCTTTTACTAGGTCAACTGCTTTAATTCCAAATCGCGTTGATAGAACTCTATCAAAAGCAATCGGACTCTTTCCTCTGATAACATGTCCAAGTACTGCAGACCTTGTCTCAAGGCCTGTTGCCTTTTCTATTTCTTTAGCTAGGAAGTCGCCTATGCCCCCAAGTAGAACATGCCCAAATTGATCTTTTTTCACGTCTTTTGTTATTGGACCAGAGTAATCAGCAATTAAAGCGCCCTCTGCAACAACAATCAACAAAGAGTTTTTACCTTCAGCTTTCTTCTTTTTTACAAATTCTACGACATCTGAAATCTTAAATGGTCTCTCTGGCAATAAAATTAAGTCAGCACCAGAAGCAATTCCAGAGTAAGCTGCTATCCAACCTGCATGACGACCCATGACTTCTGCTACCATCACCCTTTCATGAGAAGCTCCAGTAACTTTAAGGTTGTCAAGAGCTTCCATTGCGGCTTCAACAGCGGTCAAGAAGCCAAAAGTAAAATCGGTACCAGGAACATCATTGTCTATCGTTTTGGGAACCCCAATCACTTTTTCCCCTTCTTCTGCTAACTTCTTGGCGACACTTAACGTGTCGTCTCCTCCTATTGCGATTAGAGCATCTAACTTTAATTTTCTTATGTTTTCCTTAACCTTTTTTATTCCTTCTGGATCCTTTAGAGGGTTCGTCCTTGAAGTAAGAAGTATGGTTCCCGCATCTTTTACTATACTTTCAACTTCGGAGTACCTTAAGGGTATTGTTTCAACTTTATCAAGCAGCCCAGCCCAGCCTCTCTTTATTCCTATAACTTCAAATCCGTATTCTTCTGCTCTCTTTACAACCGCTCTTATTACAGCGTTTAAACCCGGAGCATCTCCTCCTCCAGTAAGAACTCCTATCTTCATCCTGACCTCTTTATTGCTACTAACTAGAATAAAAAATTTTCTTTTTCAAAAACTCCTAGGGTTTGTTTTAATGCTCTTTTTTCAAGTGAGCTCTAAGCGTATGCTTTTTAAGGTTTGTAACTTTGAGCTCACCAGAAAGCCAATAGTCTTCTTCTGTTACTGTTAGTTGTAACAAAAAATTTTAATAAGGCTGACCCAAGCTTGCTTTGATCTTAAGAAATGAAAGTAGACCAGATAGTAATGGATTTAGATGGGTGTGTTTACCTAGGAAATCACCCAATAAATAATTCTCCCCAAGCAATAGAAAAACTAAGAAGTAGGGGCATAAAGATAAGATTCTTAACAAACAACGCAACAAAGACAAGAGAAGAATACAAAAATAAACTAATCGGAATGGGAATTTCCGTCGAAAGCAATGATATATTAACTTCTGGTGGTGCGACAGCAATTTACTTGAAAAATAGGTTTGGAGAAACAAATATATACCCAATTGGAGGGAAAGCATTAATAGAAGAGCTTTCAAGAGAGGGTCACAGGATAGTAGATTGGAGTAAAGCAGACTTTGTAGTTGTTTGCTTAGACTTTGACATAAATTACAACAAACTTCTTAATGCTACTAGAGCTATAATGAATGGCGCAAGATTGGTTGCTACCAACAAAGATCCAACAGTACCTTCTGAAAATGGGTTTATGCCCGGGGCTGGAGCAATAGTTTCAGCAATAGAGTACGCTACAAGTACGAAAGCATTCTTAATCGGAAAGCCTTCTAAGGTGATTTTAGAAATTGCCTCTTCTTACTGGAACTTTAAAGATGACGTTGTAATGGTTGTTGGTGATAGGCTAGATACAGACATTCTAGCTGGTAACGAAATGAACTGGATAACTACGCTTGTTCTTTCAGGAGCTACAAAGATTGATGATTTAAAGAATGAAACTGAACAAAAAATGAAGCCAAAAGTTATCGTTAGAGATCTATTGGACTTAGCTAACAGATGGGATGAAATTCTAAAAACTTTAGGTGAACAAAGTTGCGCTACATAAGAGTAAGAATAAGAGTTTATGGAAGAGTTCAAGGAGTCTTCTTTAGACAGTCTGCAGCTATAGTAGCAGAGAAACTTGGAGTTTTTGGATATATTCAAAACCTAGAGGATGGTTCTGTAGAAGCGGTTTATGAAGGAGAAGAAGAATCGGTAAAGAAAATGGTTGAATGGACTAAGAAAGGTCCTTCTACAGCAAAAGTTACTTCTTATAGTATAACATATGAGCCCTACAAGGAAGAGTTTAAAAGCTTTGAAATAAGATATTTTTAATATTCTTATAAGCGAATAAGTTTACGAGTAAGCAAGAATCTATTCAAAGGCGAGAAGGAGTTATTTTATCGCCATTTAGAACTAAGGCTCCAGGTTTTATACCATAGTACCTGCAGCTAAATACTACGTATAGCTTTCCATCCATCTCTATAGAAACGCCGTTTGCCCTTGGTTCATGACTTCTTATAAGTATACTAAGCTTATTTTTCTCAAGAAATTTATCTAAGACATCTTTTCCAAAGTAGTATATGCCTGGGCCTCTATCGCTAGTCTCAAAACCTTCAATGAAATCTATTGGATCGTTCCAAAGAATTTCCATTGCAACCCCTCTTGGGTTCATTTCACCTTTCTTAAGCTCTCTTATGTCTTCTAAGCTATTTAGATTTCTTGCTAAGCCTCCATGTAAAGCCAAGAATTTTTTGTTTACAACTACGGCGTAAGGTAAGTTGGAAAATAACTTTATGTAAAGCTCATAGAAGTTGGGGCCGTATTTTCTCGCAACTTCTCTGAAAAAACCATAAGCTTTGTTCATCTCCTCTGTTTCGTGATTTCCTCTTAAAAGGATTAGTTCGCTCTTTTTTTCCAGTTTCTTGCTAATTAGAAAATTTATATTTTCAATCTGGTATTCTCCTCTATCTACATAGTCTCCTAAAAATATCAGTTTATAGCCTATATTTTCATACTTATCAAAAGCAGTAAGCGTTGAGCTTAAGTCTCCATGAGTATCGCCAACAAAAACTGCTTTTTCAGTCTCAACTTCTATTAAGCTTTGTTCTTTTTCTAAGAGTCCTGTTGCTTCTTCTATATTTTTAGCAACTTCTTCTTTTGGCAGATTTCTTATTTTTTCAGCGGTTTCCAAAGCAACTAGCCTCCAATAAGAAGTAAATAAAAACTTTATGTTTTAGTTCTACTTATAGGCACCAATGTTTTCTCATTTTTAAGTCTATCTATTTTGAATCTGCTGACTACGGCGCTTTTTTAAAACTCTTTAAAACAAGCTTAGTTTCAGTATTTTCTATACTTTTTACACTTCTCAGGTTTTTAAGAAATTCGCTAAGTTCTTCAACGTCGATGAAGCTTCCTCTAACAAAAATTAAGTTCTCCTCAAGGATAAAAATTTCTTCAACATTCTTAATTTTCTTTATGTCTGAAACTAAGCTTGAAATGTTTTTTTCATTTGTCTTCAGAAAAATTATCGCCTGCATTTTTTCACATATTCACGCTTAAAGCTATTTTTGCAACTCTATATAAGTTTTAAGCTTGTTTTAGCTAATCACCCTTAGAACCCTAGCCTCCTCAGCTTTTCCCGTTTCCTTTATCTTTTTCCTGATCCACTCTAAACTTTCATCTGAACTAACAGAGAGTAATAAGACTAAGTCCTCGGAGCCTGTAACCATGTAAATTTCTTCAATTTCTTCTATTTCAAGCAATTTTTTTACTGTTTCCTCCCATCCCTCCTTGTCTTTTAGAGTAACAATGTACCTCATTTACTTACAAAGTAGGTTATCACACTAAGTTTAAATACTTTCCTTCTGTTACAGAAAATTCGGCAGGAAAGTCTAGAGTTCTAACTTTGGTGCGAACTGCCAAAAATTTTAAATGCAATGGGCTTTTTTTGTCTTTTAGGCTGACAAGGAGCGCGCGACTTGTCATGAAGGTGAAGACAAGGCCAGTACCCCTCAACACCCGATAGGATTCTTTCATAGCGCTAAGTCTTCTGCAAAATCACTAGCAAAATGACGCATTTTTCGTTTCTAAGGTATAAGCTATGAAGCAACATAAATAGTAAGCTAAATTACCATTAAAAGGCAAAAATCCCCAATTTAGGCCCTAAAGAGCCATCAGTTTGTGTTTAAGTGAACTTCAACGACAGGTCCTCTAGGTGTTTTCTCCTTAAAAACTCTCGCAGAAAATGAATAAATTTTTGTTCTTGGATCCAAGTAAGCATCTGGAGGAAGATTTGCTTTTAAACAAGCGTACTTGAGGAAAGTTTCGACATCCCAGTTTTCTTCAACTGGAACTTGAGGCAAAAGCAACCCTCTTCTCATTTCTTTTTCGACGATTAATCCATCTCTTCCAATCTTTATTACGTTCAGTAAATCTTCTCTTCTTTCTACATTTATCAGTTTTGGCGTTGTTAGGACGCTAACCTCAACTACTATCTTATCCATCTCTTCTAGCTCTACTGGAAGAAACCTAGGGTCTTCGGTAGCTGCAGCTATTGCTGCTTCTACTAAAGCTTCAGAAAGTTTCATAATAGGTTCTGGATAACCAATGCATCCCCTGAGCTCTTCTCTTCCATTTTCTTGCCTATTTAAAGTTACAAAAACTCCGCAAGGTACGTCTATCTCCTCTGGTATCTCTGCACTTATGACACCTCCACTTTTTAGGAATTCTTCGATCGCTCTTCTTGCTTCTTTAACTAAAATCCTTCCATGTTCAATGTTTAGCTCCAATTTATTCCTTTTAGGATAAGAAGTAGTACCTTATAAATGTTATTCACTGGTTTAAAACTTACCTACAAAATTTTTATAAAAAAGTAGTGTAGATATTGTTTTGGCATCGATAACTTTTTCCTTAAGAATTGAACTAAGTAATTCGTTAAACTCAACAATTATAGGATATATAACTTCTGAAGATTCAAGTTTTTGTTCACCTTTTTCTAAATTCATTGCTAAAAAAGAGTATATAATTTCTGAGCTGTAGCCTGGTGCAGAGTACATTCTAAACATTTCCTTTATCTCTCTTGCTTTATAACCCGTTTCTTCTTCAAGCTCTCTTGAAGCACATTCTTCAGGAGTTTCTTTCTTGTCTAGGGTACCCGCTGGTAGCTCATAGATCCAGTCGTTTATTGCTACTCTAAACTGCTTAATTGCTACTACTTTATTATTATCCAGGAGAGGTAGTATAACAACTGCTCCAGGATGCTCAACTATTTCCTTCTCTACTGTTTTTCCATCTCTTGCACGAACTCCTTCTATTCTTACGCTTATCCTTTTTCCTTTAAAGAC
>JAAOZO010000112.1 GCA_011605715.1 Nitrososphaerota archaeon
TAAAACATCACCTGAAAACTCGCTAAAAAGTCTAGCTATGAAATGCTAGGCAACAAATAATGAACAATTGCGCAATGAGCTATTATCGCGAGCAAGAATCTAGACATTAACCATGAAGAGTGTCAAAGTTAGTGTTTAAAGCTACCAATGAACTTTCCAGCAAAGAAACAGCAGTAGCAAAGATGCTAACTCTCTGACAACCGTTCCTTAAGTAAGCGTGGCCTTAAGTTGGTTTTCTCTTAGTTATTTAGTAAAACTTTTAACCATGTTATTACTAACTAAAGGCATGAGCAAGTCTTCAAGAATTCCAGGTTTCTACAACCTCTCAGTAGAAGAAAGATTAAAAAAAGTAGCAGAGTTTGCGAACCTAACAGAAGAAGAAACAAAACTTTTGTTTAAAGAAGGTAATCTTAGTTTTGACATAGCCAATAGGATGATAGAAAACGTAGTAGGAACAATGTCTCATCCCTTTGCGGTAGCTCTAAACTTTCTAATTGATGGTAAGGATTACATTGTGCCCATGGTTATAGAAGAAACTTCTGTTGTAGCTGCAGCCAGCAATGCGGCAAAGATGATGCGATCCAAGGGAGGTATTTTTACTAGTGCAACAGATCCAATAATGATAGGGCAAATTCAGTTAACTAATGTGAAGGATCCATGGTCTGCTAAACTAAAGATTCTTGAGCAGAAACAAGAAATAATTAAGCTAGCTAACGATCAAGACCCAACTTTAGTTAGCTTCGGAGGAGGAGCAAAAGATCTAGAAGTTAGAGTGGTTGATAGTGAAGTAGGGCCAATGGTAATTACGCACCTTCTGGTTGACGTTAGAGATGCAATGGGTGCCAATGCAGTAAACACGATGTGTGAAGCTGTAGCTCCTTATATTGAAAAGATAACTGGAGGCAAAGTCTATCTAAGAATAATCTCAAACCTAGCTGATAGGCGAATAGTAAGAGCTAGGGCAACAGTAGCCAAAGAAGAAATAGGTGGAGAAGAAGCTGTAGACGCCATAATAAAAGCTTACGCTTTTGCTGCCTCTGATCCATATCGCGCCGCTACTCACAACAAAGGAATAATGAACGGAGTCATAGCAGTAGCTTTAGCGACTTGCCAAGACCATAGAGCGATAGAAGCTGGTGCACATGCTTATGCTGCAAGGACTGGAAGGTACTTGCCCTTAAGCCACTGGGAAAAAGATGAGAACGGTGACTTGGTTGGAACTCTAGAGATGCCAATGGCAGTTGGACTGGTAGGCGGTGCCACTAAGGTTCATCCAATAGCAAAAATTGCAGTAAAGATTCTAGGTGTTAAGACAGCTACAGAGTTAGCTAGGGTTATGGTTGCTGTTGGTTTAGCTCAAAACTTTGCAGCTTTAAGAGCTTTAGCCTTAGAAGGTATCCAACTTGGACATATGCGCTTACATGCAAGAAATATTGCCATACAAGCTGGGGCAACGGGAGATTTAATAGATAAAGTTGCTGAGCAAATGGTAAAAGAGAAGAAAATTAGATTTGATAGAGCACAAGAGCTTATAAAGGAGTTATCAGAAAAACAATGAAATTGTTCAGGGAGAATTGTTATATTGGCTTTGTTACTTAAAGTTTTTGTAGCTCAAAATTTTTTCTTCCCTTATTTTTATTGTACTTGAAGTAGCTTCAAGAGAGCTATCTTTCGTTAGTTCTTTATGTTCCTTTTTATTAACTTCAAGCCAAGATAAAAACTAAGAAGGCTATTTAGAGCTGTGCTTAAAGTTAACACTTTCAAAGATTTAAAAGCTTTAAATAACTCATAAAGTAGACTCGAGAAACGAAATGGAAAAAGTCGATGAAAGTCTCTTAGGAGAAGAAGCATATCAATTTTTATCTCAGTTGAATTACGAAAGGTTTACTGGCTCGGAAGGCGAAAAGAAAGCAAGAGAGTTTATTGCAAAAGCAATGAAGGATGCAGGATATGAAGTAAAGTTTGAAGAGTTCAAAATAAATGTCTACAGTATAGCAAGGAGCGAACTTTTCATCGTTGAACCTTGGACAGAAAAAATTGAATGTGAAGGCTTAGGTTTTAGTGGTTCTACTTCTGAGGAAGGTATAACTGCACCAATAAACTACGTTGAAACAGGAGATAGACATTTACTGTCAAAGGCTAAAGGTAGCATATTTCTTCTATCAGAGTCTCCTTCAAGCTTCAATGGTTTACTCGAATTAAAAAGCTATGATCCAAAAGGAATAGTTGTAAGCGAAAGTACTCCAGGAAGAAAACCTTCTCATGTAGCGCGCTTGTATGAGGTAAGTGAAAAATTTAAGGTGCCAACAGTCTTTATAAGGTTCGAAGATGCTATAAATTTAGTAAAAAAGAAAGCAAGAAAAGCTAAGCTAGTTTTAGTGCAAGAAGAACACGAAGCAACTGCAAGTAACATAATTTTTGAGAAGGAAGGTAGCGTATACCCTAACGAAGTAATAGTAGTTGGTGCGCACTACGATAGTGTTTACAATGCTCCTGGTATCATAGACAACGCCGGAGGAACAGCACTTCTGATGGAGATTGCAAAAGTTATGTCTAAGTTTAGTACAAAAAGAACAATTAGATTCATCTTATTCTCTGGAGAAGAGCTTGGGTTAAGAGGTTCCATGGACTACTGTAGAGCGCATAAGGAGGAATTAGAAAAAATAAAACTCATGATAAACCTAGATGTAAATGGTGGTGCAATTGGAGGATGCAACGCAATAGTAACTGGAAACCAGGAATTAAAAACCTATACTGAAACAGTTTCAAAGGAACTTGGAATAAACTTAAGAGTTAACCAGGACGTTATGAGTTCTGACAGCAACTCCTTCTCTTACTACGGTGTGCCTTCTGTAAGCTTTTTCAGAAGGAGTGGAGCCGGATTTTTCAACCATACTCCAGATGATGACTTAAGATTTGTTGCACCTATTGGGTTTAGAAATATTGAACTAGTAACTTTAAACTTCTTGCTTAGGGTAGTAAACGCAGAAATCCTTCCATTTTCAAAAGAAATTCCTGAAGACATAAAAAAGAAAGTCCAAGACTACTTTA
>JAAOZO010000199.1 GCA_011605715.1 Nitrososphaerota archaeon
GATATCGCTGAAGGAGGAAGTTTTTATGTTAGGGTTAATAGGGTTGAAGGAGCTATATCACCAGAAGAAGTAAGCTCTCTAGAGAGAAAAGTTGGTTCTATTATTTCCGAAAAGTTTAGGAAGAAAACAAGCTTCAAAAATCCAGAAGAGGTTTTTATCCTTCACGTTGAAAGTGGTGCTTATGCATTAGGCAAATTTTTAGAGCCCTCAGAAAGAAAAAATTTAAAAGAAAGACAAAACAAAACAAAACCAAAATTTCATGCCTCAATGCTTCCTCCTGATTTATCGCGAGCTTTGGTGAATCTAGCGAGGGTTAAAAAAGGTGATATTGTTTTTGACCCCTTCTGTGGAATGGGTGGAATTCTTCTTGAAGCTGAATTATTAGGAGCAAAAACGATTGGAGTAGACTTTAATGAAAAAATGTTACGTGGAGCGAAAGAGAATCTTACTTTTTATAGCGCTTTTAACTATGATTTGATAAGAGGTGATGCTAGATTCCTTCCTATAGTGAAGGCAAACAAAGCAGCAACTGATCCTCCTTACGGAAGACTATCTCCAAAACTTAAAAAGGAACCTATAGTTGATCTTTACACAAAGTTTATAGCCAACCTCTCCAACATCATTGCAACTGGTGGATACTTTGCTATGGTTTACCCGAAAGGTTTAGAAGTAAAAACATTATTAAACGAGAGCGGTTTTCGCTTGATTTCTGAAGACGATGTTATGGTTCATGGAAAGCTAACAAGAGTTTTTTTAGCTTTACGCAAGGTGAGCTAACTTTGAGAGGTAAACTTGTTTTTCTTGGAACCTCTGCAGGAGTTCCAACAGAGTCTAGAAGCTTGCCTTCTTTGGCATTAGTGTGGAACGGCGAAATTATCCTATTCGATGTAGGTGAAGGCACTCAACACAGAATGATAAAGGCACAGCTAAGTCCGGTAAAGGTTACTAAGGTCTTCATTACACATATGCACGGTGACCATGTTCTTGGCTTACCTGGCTTAATAATGACGATGTCTTTGATGAAGAGAACTCAACCTCTAGAGGTGTTTGGACCTCCTGGACTTAAGAATTTTTTAAATTGCTTACTTCCAACTATTCATGAAGACGAGGAAAGTACAAAGTTTAGCATAATTGTGAATGAAATTACTCAAGATGGTCTTGTAGTTTCAGAGAAAGATTATGAAGTGTATTCTATCAAGGTTAAGCATGGCGTAGAAAATAGAGCGTATAAGTTCGTAGAAAAAGATAGGCCTGGGAAGTTTAACGAAGAGGTAGCAATCAAACTTGGTATCCCTGAAGGTCCATTAAGGAAAGAACTAATTGAAGGCAAAAGTATAACTCTAAATGGAAAAGTTATAACTCCAGAAATGGTAGTTGGTCCTCCTCGACCTGGCTTTAAGCTTGTATATACTGGAGACACTGCTTATTCTGAAAACTTGGTTGAGTTTTCAAGAAATGCTGATATACTCGTACATGAATCTACTTTTGATTCGAGTAAAGAAGATGCGGCAAAGAAAGTCTTTCATTCCTTGGCATCTGATGCTGCTGTTGTTGCTGCGTTGAGTGGGGCTAAAAAACTTATATTAACTCATTTTAGTGCTAGATATAAAGATGCAGATATACTGGTAGAAGATGCAAAGAGAGTTTTTAAAAATGTAGTTGCAGCAGAAGATCTGATGG
Source organism: Nitrososphaerota archaeon (assembly GCA_011605715.1). Classification (GTDB taxonomy): domain Archaea; phylum Thermoproteota; class EX4484-205; order EX4484-205; family JAAOZO01; genus JAAOZO01. The sequence goes on from JAAOZO010000199.1 coordinate 1,681, forward strand.
AAATTATAATCGATTAGTTTTGAAAAGTAAGCACACCTTTCTGTTGTGCTTTTGACCATTCGTTATTCTTTAGATAGCTCAAGCTTTTCCATTATTTTTCTTATATTGTGTTTTAGTTCTTGTAAGTCTCCCTCGTTTTCTATCTTTATGCCCTCGTTGTCATTTATCACATCTCTTAAGCCAATATTTAGCTCAACTTCATCTCTTGTTCTTAGCTCTTCCAAAGTTTTAGGGTCATCTGCTCTACGCCTTCTTGAAAGTCTTTCTAATCTTGTTTCTATGCTAGCAACTATAACTAACAGCAGAACTTTATTAAAAGTTTTTCTAAAGATCTCAAGTTCTTCTTTGCTCCTAAGTCCATCTATTATAACAAGATTTTTGTTTAGTTCTTCAATCTTATTTATTGTTAATTCCGCTACGATTCCAGGCCCATGCTCTTTCCTAAGCTCTACGATAAACTCTTGCATCGATTTTGCATCCTCTTTTATCCCCCTCTTCTTTGCTTCTTCTCTAACGCAGTCTCCCATAGAAACTACTGGAAAATCATATTCTTCCATTATTAGCTTTGATACTGTGGACTTTCCTGCTCCAGGAAGTCCCGTCACTACTATAAGCGTTTTATTTTTCATTCTTGCTTTCTAAAGCTCCTAATGCAAAGAAAACAATTTAAATGTTGGCTTTCTAGTTTTAGGAGGCTAAAGTTGCGAGCTTTTGTGTCTATGGACCTTGAAGATAAAACTATTGTTAGAAAAATAAAAGAAGTACAGGAAGAAATAGTTTCGACAGGATGTGACATTAAATTAGTTGAAGAGTATAACTTTCATTTTAGTTTAGCTTTCTTGGGAGAAATCAACGAGGTTCAAAGAAGCGAAATATGCAAATTTTTAGGCACACTTGACAAGACAAGTACAAAAATTAAGCTAAGTGGAATAGGCTCTTTTCCTTCAAGCAACAATCCTAGAGTCATATGGATTGGCGTTTCTGATGGTGCTGAATTACTTAGAGAAAGTGCAAAAAGAATTTGGCCATTTTTAGAAAAAATTGGAATTAAGATAGATAAAAGGTTTGAGCCTCACTTAACCATAGCAAGAGTAAGGTCTTCAAGAAATAAGGATAAGTTAGTTGCGAAATTAGCTGAATTAGCTAGCGCCGAGTTTGGTGAAGTACTCGTTTCTCCTATAAGATTAAAGAAAAGTACCCTAACTTATAGCGGCCCGATCTATGAAACGTTGTGTGAGGCAGGATTAAGATGAGCGATGCTCTCTCTTCTGTAGTAGACCAAGCATTAAGAATAATAAAACCTAACGAAGACTTAAGAAAAAAAGTTAGTCAAACTGTAGAAACTGTAATTAGAGACCTAAGGGAAATCTTTTCAAAAATAGACCAGAGAATTGAAGTTGAGCTTGAAGGCTCAATAGCAAAAGATACATGGACTTCAAAAGATATAGATGCAGATGTTTTTGTTTTGTTTCCAAAAGATTATAGCAAAGATGAAATTGGGAAGATCACAATAAATTCAGTAGTCTCAAAGTATGGTAAAGAAAAATGCTTACTGAGGTATGCTGAGCATCCGTATGTAACAATAAATTTTGAGTTTATGGATGTAGACGTTGTCCCTTGCTATAAGGTTGAGCCTCCAAATTGGCTTTCTGCTACAGATAGATCTGTTTACCATACAAGATTTGTAAAGAGCAGGTTCGATGATAAGCTAAAAGATAGCTCTAGGCTGTTGAAAGTCTTTCTTAAGAGCATAGATGCCTATGGCGCTGAAATAAAAATTGGCGGGTTCAGTGGATTTTTATGTGAGCTCCTAGTTTACAACTATGGTGGTTTTCTGGAAACAATTAAAGCCTTTTCTGAGGTAAAACTTCCACTGATCATTGATCCAACAAGAAAAGTTGCACATTTGGATAAAAAAACTTTAGTGGAAACTTTTGGTTCCGATTTTATCGTTATAGATCCCGTAGACCCCGAAAGAAACGTGGCTGCTGCAGTAACAAAAGAAAATTTCTGGAAGTTTTCTTGGGCATGCAGATCTTTTTTAAAGCGGCCTTCTTTAAGCTACTTTAAACTAGAAGGTTTTTTTGAGTCTTCTTCTTTAGAAGAAATTACCAATGCAATCTCTTCTGGAGATTTAAAGATTTATGGTATTTTAGTGAAGCCTTGGAAAGCTCCTCCTGATGTTCTTTGGGGGCAAATTAAACGCATATTAAAGCGGGTTGAATCAGAAGCAAAACAAAACGACTTCAATGTCATAAGAAGTGATGCTTGGAGCGATGAGGTTAAAGAGCTCTTATTCCTTTTTGTTTTAGAAGATGACAAAATAGAAGCTAAAGAGCAACTTGGTCCAAAAACATATGATTATGAGAATGCGGAGAAGTTTATCAGAAAACATCTTAGTGATAAGAATACGCTTTTTGGTCCTTTTATAAAAGATGAAAGATGGCACGTATTGAAGAAAAGAACTTTAACTACCTTTTCAGATATGCTAGCTTTCATAGTTTCAGACGATAAGTTTCTAAGTAGTTTACCTCAGGAAGCAGTGAGCTCATTTAAATCGTTTAAAGTGCTAAAAGGCATAGACTTAGTAAGATACGCCACTTCTTCAGAAGATAAAAAGAAAGTGCTTATGAGGTTTCTTTCTGGGAAAGATTGGTGGATAAAAAACATAGTCTAGATTTAAAAAAGCTTAAGCTTTTTACGCTACAGATTCAAGGAGTTCTCTACTTTTCTTATCCATCTTGTACAACTCTTCTGCTACATAAACGTTATCGTTCGTGTCAATTATTACAATCTTGTCTCCTGCTCTGCTTACGCTTCTTCTTCCTCTTGTTCTAAACTCCCTTTGGCCTCTATCTGTTTCTACAACCCACACGAATTCATCCCCACTTGTTTCTAACTTTTTCACCTTTTTTATCTTTGGCATAAAGTAAAGCTTATCTAGAATTTCTTCCAAGTTTTTTCTAGATTCTTCATCCATTTTTCTGTAGTCCTCTACCATAAGTACTTCGTTTCCACTTGCGTCAACAAATATTAAGAAATAAGGATAGCTTATTGGGAATGGTTTCTTAGGTATTACTTCAAAAATCTCTCCGTTTTTGTTTACCAGTCTAACTGTGTTTGCTCTTTCGCCTTTAAGAATTTTTACGCCTTCTATTTCAGTAGTCCATGTTTTCTTTAAGAAGTCTTCAAGCGGTGGCAACCTGTTTTTCACCTTCTGTAAATTGAGCATTATATATTTTTGCATATAATCCGTTTTTCTTTAATAGTTCTTCATGCGTTCCTTCTTCTACAATTCTACCTTTTTCCATCACTATTATTTTGTTAGATCGCTGGAGTGTAGAAAGGCGATGCGCAATTACTATTGTGGTTCTTTCTTTTGAAATGTTGTCTAAGGCTTCCTGTATTTGTCTTTCGGCCAAAGTATCTACAGAAGACGTTGCCTCATCCATTATGAGAATCTTTGGTTCAAGAATTATTGCTCTTGCTATGGCTACTCTTTGTCTTTCTCCTCCAGAAAGTCTAGAACCTCTTTCTCCAACAGGTGAATCATACGCTAACTGAAGGTTCATAATTGCTTCATGTATGTTTGCTGCTTTCGCAGCTGCTATCACCTTTTTTGGGTCTACTTTTTCAAGGCCATAAGTTATGTTGAATAGTATCGAGTTGTCAAAAAGAAACGGGTCCTGTGCAACTATTCCTATACTTTTTCTCAGCCTTTCTATTTTTATTTTTCTGATGTCGACTCCGTCTATCAAAATTCTACCTTCGTTTACGTCATAAAACCTCAGCAACAGCTTTGTTATCGTAGTCTTTCCAGATCCGCTTTGCCCAACTATTCCTATCATCTGGCCTGCTTTTATTTCGAAGCTTACGTCCTTTAAGACCGGAATAAATGGTTCGTAACCAAACGTAACATGTTCAAACTTTATGTCCCCTCTTATCTCAAAGTCTTTGGCATCAGGTGCGTCCTTGATTGCAGGGTCTACCCTAAGAATTTCTAGTACTCTTTCTCCAGAAGTTATTGCTTGCTGAAGTGGCTCTGCTAAGTTCGTCACAGTTTGAATTGGTCCATAG
>JAAOZO010000117.1 GCA_011605715.1 Nitrososphaerota archaeon
ACTTAACATTAATGGCATTTAAGATTGCTGAAGATGAAAACGTACTGCTTCCAACGATAGTAGCAATGGATGGTTTCACGATATCACACACACTACAAAGGGTTGATGTCCTTGAAGATGAGGTTGTAAGAAAATTCGTTGGAGAAAGAAAAATAAAATACAAACTAGATGTTGACGACCCATTGACTTTTGGTCCACTTGCTTTGACAGATAGCTACTTTGAGTTTAAGAGACAACAACACGAAGCTTTCAAGAATTCTGAGAAGGTGATAAGAGAAGTCTTTAGAGAATATGAAAAGATAAGCGGAAGAAAGTACGAACCGCTGAAGAAGTTCATGATGGAAGACGCTGAAGTTGCCATAGTAGCAATGGGAAGTACAGTTGGCATAGCAAGGATAGCTGCTAAGAAACTGAGAGAAGAGGGAATAAAAGCAGGAGTCGTGGGCTTTACGTTGTTTAGGCCTACTCCAAGAGCAGAGATAAACGAAGCCTTTAAAGACATGAAGTCTGTGGCAGTTTTTGAGAGACACTTAAGCTTAGGAGCTGTTGCAGGTCCTCACTACATGGATATAATAAGTAGCCTAGAAAAGAAAGACAATGTAAAAATTTACGACTATGTTTATGGCTTAGGCGGAAGAGATATAACATCCAAAATGATTGCTAACACAGTGAAGAGAACAGTTGAGAAGGCTGAGAGGAATGAGCCTATGGAAGTTGAATTTGTGGGGGTGAGAGAATAAATGGCTTTAGAGTATAAACCAATTACAAAACTGAGCGACTTACCTGAAGAGAACCTCTTTACCTCTGGGCACAGACTTTGCGCGGGGTGTGGTCCAGCAATAGTGGCGAGACTAACTGTACTTGCTACTCAAGAGAAACCAATAGTTGTAAATGCAACAGGTTGCTTAGAAGTTGGAAGTACTTTATATCCATACAGCTCTTGGAAAGTACCTTGGGTTCATATTACGTTTGAAAACGCAGCTGCTGTGGCAAGCGGAATTGTCGAGGCTCTTGATAAACTAGCAAGTGAAGGAAAAACAAAGAAAGCTCCAGTAATAGCCATTGGAGGAGATGGAGGAACTTTTGACATTGGTATTCAAGCACTATCAGGAGCACTTGAAAGAGGTCATAAATTTCTTTATATATGCTACGACAACGAAGCATACCAAAACACAGGCATACAAAGATCTGGTGCAACTCCGTTTGGTGCAGCGACTACAACTTCGCCAGCAGGAAAAGTTATTCCAGGAAAGCAAGAGAGAAAGAAAGACCTCATTGGTATAGTTCTTGGGCATCACATACCTTATGCTGCTACAGCTACAATTGCATACTACAGAGACTACATCAACAAAGTAAGAAAGGCTTTAAGCTTTAATGGTCCAACTTTTATTCATGTTCTAGCGCCCTGTACACTTGGCTGGAGATACGATCCTTCAAAAACAGTAGAAATTTCAAGACTTGCTGTTGAGACAAGGTTCTTCCCAATATACGAAGTTGAAAATGGAGCTCTAAAGATAAACTTCAGAGTTCCAAAACCAAAGCCAGTAGAAGAGTACTTAAAGACGCAGGGAAGATTTGCACACCTATTTAGGCCAGAAAATAGCCACCTAATTAAGGAGATTCAGAAAAACGTTGACGAAAACTGGGCAAGATTGGAAAGGATAGAGAAGGCAGGACAAATCTTTTAGCGCTAACTTTTCTTTTTTATATTTTTTGAATTTTTAGAAAGGCATTTGAAAATATAAAAAACTACTGCTCTTCTGATAACTTGTCTGCAAGCGACTTTACTTTCCCATGTTCAACAAACTTAACTGAAGTTTCTATATAAACATCAAGACCTAAGCTTCTAAACAACGCAAGTAAAGTTCCACCGTCTATTTTTTCGTTCAACTTACCAGAGACTATCATTCTGTAAAGCCCCAACTTTACGTAATTTGCTTCGTTTGGGTACTGCTGTTCAGCGGCATGCATTACTTCTGGCGCACGTTCAACTAAATAAGAGTAAACAACATCATTGATCTTTGCCATATCAAGTTTTTGAGCTTTCTCTTTTTCTTCTTCCTTCTTCTTTAACTCAAGGTACTTGTAGTACTTTTCTAGTTTTTGCTTCTTAATTTTCTCTAGTTCCTCGTCCACGTGTGATTCTGCCGTTTAGGGGGTTAAAAAGCTTTAATTTTGTTTTAAATATTTTTTTATTTAAATGTTTTTGAAGAAAGATAGAGAAAAAACGTTAAATACTACGACATTAGGATTAACAAAACGAAAAAGGGGGAAGAAAGAGAAAAATGTCTGAAGAATTTACGTTTTCAGCCATGCACAGACTCTTAAAAAAGGCTGGAGCTGAAAGAGTTGGAGAAGATGCAGCTACCGAACTTTCAAGAGTATTAGATGAAATTGGACTTAGAATATGCAGGCAAGCTGTTGAGCTTGCATCTCACGCTGGAAGAAAAACAGTAAAGGCCTCAGACATACAGATTGCAGCAAAACCTTATCTTGAGTAAAACTCTTGAAGGAAAAAATCCTTTTTAAGTAAAAAAATTCTAAATGCTATTGTAATTTCTAAAATGGATTTTAAAATAAGAAAAATCAGCTTCCGTATTTTAACAGTTCACTTCTTCAGCGGAAGAAAGTTTTACTGGACTAGCTTTAGATAATTTTTAATCTTCTAGCGCAATGAACAAAAAGAAAGAAAAAGATAAAAACTAACAAGATTAAAGAATATGATCGAGCTGCAGGGGTTCCCTAGCCTCATTGTTGCTAGAGTGGTAAGGGGCTAGCCTGCTAATAGCAAAATAGCGGTAAGCTAGTGGCGTTATGCGCCTCGCGGGTTCAAATCCCGCCCCCTGCGCTCTAAACTTTTAGTATTGCAGCAACGCCCCCAAAGCCTTTGAGCAACATTCTTCCTTCCTCTGACTTAGAAGAAATAAAGTCAACATCAGCACCTGCTTTCTCAGCAAGCTCTAAGAATTCTTCAAGCACGCTTCCCACTATCGTGCCAGTTAATGAAGTCGCTTTGCACTTTGGACAACTTTCGGATTTTAACTTCGAGAGAAAGAGCTCTATTTTCTCTTCCTCCTCAGTAGTTTCATAAGAGTAGCCGCAGGAGGAGCATTCAACGACAACTCTTAGCTTACTTATGTCTTCAGATATCAAAAGCCTAGAAACCTTGTGAGCTTGAAGAGCTTGCTTTACTTCTTCTTCACCATAAACTGCTAACCCACTGTCTTTTCCAATTTCTGCAAGGAACCTTTGAACTGCTTTTTTTTCCTCCAGAAGTTCAATCCTTTCCATCTTTGGCGCAGCTCTTTCAAGGGCTTCTTTTACACCTTGTTCTTCCATGTAAGAAGTATCTACAACCGCTGCAATTTTACTCTTAAGCTGATAGTTTAAGTAATCGCCTTGTATAAAGATGTTTTTTGTATTACCTGGGCCTCCAACTATAATTTTGTCTAGTTTTGGAAGAGAAAGAAATGCGGAGTTTGCATGATCACCAACTCTTTTATAGAAGTCGTTAAGTACTGATTCTCTAAGTCTCTCGAACCTTCTTGCAGATTGGCCTCCTTTATGCGACTTCCCAGGAACTCCAGAAGTATGATAACCAAGAATTTCAACGTCTTTTCCTTCAACTTTTGCTATTGTAGCTTCAGAGTTGTCTATCAAGATAACTCCAATAACTTGTTGCGGTTTTACCATCTCAAGCAAAGGATCAAGGTAAAACTTGTCGTCGCAGCTATAGTAGGACAATTTTATTGGCTTTGGAGGCTCAAGGTCATAAATTTCTATGACCTCTGAACCTGGCGGTCCTCTTGGGATCGCTCCACAGAATATTACTAAGCCATTTTCTGGAGCCTTATCGTAAAGCTTTAGTCTCTGCATAACCTTTGTTATTGCATCTTGAACGTTCTTTCTTGTAGTCCTTGACTTTATGTTTGAAGCCTTGCCGTACTCTTCTCTTAGGTTAGTCATGACTTCACTTATTTGGCGTCCGGGGGGTATGTAGAGGCTAATTAGCTCAGTACCTCTGCCTTTTTTGTTCCTTAGCTGCCTAAGTAGCCAAGTTAGCTTTAGTTCTGCTGTCTTCTCGGAAATTGAGACTGCCACTTTTACTTCACTTCTACTTTTCCTCTGGTTAACCTTTTATCTCTATTAAAAGTTTATTTTATTGAGACAAATTTAAGTTTAAATTATAAAGTAAAATAAGTTCTAGAGCGTTGAGGAAAGAGAAAAATTAGAGTTAATTGTAGTCTTCTTGTACTGACTAAAGCGCTTGTAATAATGAGCTTTAAACTTTGCAACAAAAATAGAAGTTTAGTCTTAATTTCTACTAAAATATTTAATTTTTAAAAATACGAAAAAGCTTTTGATAAGAAAGTGAAATGTAATTTTTAATTAACACTGCAAAATAACGTTCAGACTATAATGAAAAATTTACGCTAAAAGAAGATTAAGAGTTGTAAGGAAAAGTCACAACATAAAAAGAAAAGATGACTAACAACAAAAGCTTAATTTTTGGTAAAAACTAAGTAAAGCCGACTGAAGATGAAAGCGGTAGTAAAGCTGGGGCATTCTTTAATAGGAGAAAGAATAGAACTTGAAAAAATTAGACGTTTTGCGCTACTTTTAAGGAAGAGGATTTCTGAAGGAGATAAGTTTGTAGTTGTTGTAGGAGGAGGCGCTGTAGCAAGAGCTTACATAAATGCTTCAAGAATACTTGGAGGAACTGAATCTTTTGCCGATGATATAGGAATAGCATTTACAAGAATAAACTGCATGCTTCTAATTTCTGCTCTGGGAGAATATGTGTACCCAAAACCAGCAACAAGTCTTGAAGAACTAAGACAAGCGCTTCATCTCTACAGCATAGTAACGATTGGAGGATTGACTCCAGGACATTCTACTGATGCTGTTGCGGCGCTTTCAGCAGAAACAATTTCAGCAGATATTTTCATAAAGATGATTGAAACAGGAGGAATCTACGATAAGGACCCGCAAACTCATGAAGATGCTAAGCTACTTAGTGAAGTTGGTTATGAGCAGCTACTACAACTTATACTTGAAAACAAAAATACAAAGGCGGGGGAATATAAGCCACTAGACTTAGTTGCCTTAGAAATACTACGGAGATCTAAAATTAAAACTGTTATAGTAGGAAGCAAGCTAGAGGATCTTGAAGCAGTTTTGCGAGGAGAAGAAGTAGGAACTAAAGTAAAGTGGAACGATGCTACCTAAGTAATGATCCTTTGCCAAAAATATGAAAAGATATATCTTCATTGCAATTTACTAAAAAAGGAAACGATGCGATTTACCAGCTCTTCCGGTAGCTTTTCTCTATTTGTAGGAGTTACTTCAATAACTTCGCCATACCTCTTAAACTGATTAACGAAGTCTCTGTGAAGGACAGCGACTAATGGTTTGCTGAGTAGCATCAAAGAATTGATCTTATTCTTAAATTTCTCACTGAAGAACTCCATCTTACCGATTTCATCCACACAAATTATGTTGCAATTATCAACGGCAAAATCTATTGCCTTAATTGCAACTTCGTTAAATGCGCTTATATTAACACCATACTTTCCAAGTCTTGGCCCAAACTTAAAACTTATGCTCGCAAAAACTTCTGTTTCTCCTGAGTAGATGTCTTTAACGTAGAATCCAACTCTTCTTCCACTCTCAACAATTTCTGGAGTTACAACACCTCCAACCTTTAGACCTTTAGTTTTCAGAAGCTCGACTGTCTTCATGAGAACAGTTGACTTACCAGACCTTGGAAATCCAGTTAGGAAGATTTTCATAACTATTTTTAAAGGAAAAAAGAAAGATTTAAACTTTGGTGTGCTTTATCTTAATTCTTAAAAAGAACTTAAGTATGGAACAACTGGACTTTAGTAATAAGCCAGTTTGCTCGAA
>JAAOZO010000071.1 GCA_011605715.1 Nitrososphaerota archaeon
CTGAAGTCTTACTTAAGCAAAGACATTCTGCAGAAAGCTCTTGAAACAGCCCAAAAAGAACTTGTTGTTTATAGGAAGCTAATGAAACTTGGTTCTGAGACTTATCCCTTTGGTTTAATTACGCAGAAAAGAGAGCATGCGCTTTACTTTGGAGATGAACAGTACCACGGCTATGTAGTTTGGCCAAGAGAAACAGTCTATATCATAGACCTTTTAGAAAAACTTAACTTAACAAAAGAAATAGATAAGATACTTCTCAACAACTTAGATGCTTCGATCTCTGAGAGGATTCCATTTTATCTTTCAGAATTGTTTGAAGTTCCAAAGCCTCAAAAAATGCCAGAAAATGAGCCAGAGAATCCAACACCAATAAAAAATCCAGCACAGTATTGGTCAATGTGGTTCGACCCGTACTTAAAATGGCTTTTAACGTAAAGTTAATGTTTTGAAAAGTTAATAAAAGCTTACTACAACTAAATAGCTTTTACCACTTTTACCGTTTCTTTTCTTATTTTCTCTAAGACTTTATACCCACAGTATGGGCACCTTATTTCCCTAGGATTCATCATTTCTGGAGTAAAAACACTCCCGCAAGCTAAGCATCTATAAACAATCGAAGATTTTTCTTCTTCCATTTCGGCCACCTTTAGCTTACAAACTAGTATAAATTTGTTTCGTTTTTACAATTTAGTAGTTTTTCTGCTTTCTTAGTAGCTTCAGAAATTCTTCAGCAGTTTTCATCATGCTTATTACGTTGAACATTACGTAAACCTCTTCAAAACCTTTCTCTAAAACAATTTTAAGTAATTTTTCTAAGTCCTTACTTGTGTACTCATATTTATAGTTATATCTCCTTCCAAGCCCGTGAAGCCTAAAGTAGCGTACTTCTTGCTCAACAACAGGTTTGTCCCAAAACGGGTCGACTACGTGAATTAGGTCGTACTTTTCTATAATTTGTTTTAGCATTGTCTTTTCATTAAGCCATCCCCCCCGCGGTTCCCAACCAAGTTTAAATCCATGTCGTTCAATGCTTGAAAAGAAGTTTTCCACGTTGTCCTTGTTTCTCATACTAGGTTCAAAACTTGGAGGTGACTGAAAAATTATTATCTTTGCGTCTAGCGCTTTAGCAAATTCAGCGGTAGCTTTCCAAGCCTCAAACACTTCTTTAGTTGGCATAAAGTTTCCATAGTTTGCCAAATTTATTTTCTGCTTCCCCTTATATCTCTTCCAAGTTGGGCTACTGGCAGGATGTGTAATGCCTTGCCAAGCCTTCATCGTATAAACAAAGTCTTCAGGTGCTTCTTCTTTCCACTTCGTGGCAGTTTTTTCAGATGGGATGTTATAAAATGTTTCTTGAATTTCAACTGTGTTGAACTTCTTAAAATAAGTGTTCTTTGAAGTTGCAAACCCACATGTACCTACAAGAACTCTCATTCTAGTTCACTAGACTTTGACCTACAATTTTTTCACTTTCATCTATAACTCTTAAAATAATTTTCTCAACAACCCTTAAGAAAGCTCCTTGGTTAAAGAGATTTTTTAGGTCTTCTTCTTTAATCAGGCTAGAAATTTCCCTGTATTGCTTAGCTAATTCAAAAAAGTTTGTTTTGCTCTCTTCAACTTTGTCGGAAACAGCAGAAACTAGGCTATGAGCGTTCTTCCTTGGCATTCCTCTTTTTACAAGTTCTGTTAATAAAAGTTCAGAATATATTTTTCCATTTGTGAGTTCTAAATTTGTTATCATTCTTTCTTTGTTTATCTCAAGGTCTTTAATGACCTTTTTAACAGTAACTAGTTGTTCAGACAATAGTCCAAATACTTCTGGAAGCACTAACCTTTCAGTTGAACTGTTACTTAAGTCTCTTTCATGCCATAAAACTATATCCTCAAGCATTGAAATAGCCAACCCTCTTAGAACTCTTGCTATTCCAGAAACCTTTTCGCAGTTTATTGGGTTTCGTTTATGTGGCATAGCAGAGGAGCCAACTTGTTCAGTTGCGAATTTTTCTCTAACTTCATCTATTTCAGTTCTTTGAAGGTTTCTAATCTCTGTTGCAATTTTATCTAAGATAGCCGAAAGGATCGCTATCTCAACAATAAGTCTAGCATACAAGTCTCTGCTTAGAATTTGTGTAGCTACAGCAGGTTGTTTTAGCCCAAGTTTACTTAATGCAATTTTTTCAACTTCAATTCCTTTTTCACCCATGATTAAGTAAGTTCCTACTGCGCCGCTTATTTTCCCATAACGCATATCTTCTAGAGCTTCCTTTATTTTCGCATATGACCTAGAAACTTCCCATAACCACACTGAAAACTTTAACCCAAACACATATGGCTCGGCATGAATTCCATGAGTTCTTGCAACACAAATTGTACTTCTATTTTCTAGAGCCCTCTTGGCAAGTATTTTCATTAGGCTTAGTAGATGTTCAAGAATAATCTTTCCTGCTTTTTGAATTATGATTGCATTAGAAGTATCTATGACATCGTTGGAAGTTAGCCCAAAATGTACAAACCTACCATGGTCTCCACAGTTTTTTTCTATGTAGCTGACAAGAGCAGCAACTTCATGCTTTGTTTCTGCTTCGAGCTTTTTGATTTCCTCTACGTCAATTTCTTTTTTTGCAAATTGACTTATTGCTTCTGCCGCTTCTTTTGGAATTAAGCCTAGATTGCTTTGAACTTCTGCAACAGTCTTTTCAACCTCAATCATCGTTTTGTACTTTTCTCTTTCAGTAAAAAGCTCAAGTACCGCTGGATCGCCATACCTATAGTCTATTGGATGAACGGGTTCTCGCCGCATTTTCCTCCCTCTTATAAGAAAGAACTTAAATAATAGATTTTTGCTATGCTGAAAGCAGAAAATGACGCTAAAAGTAATTGTGTCAGGTTTCTGGGGCGATGAGGGAAAGCTTTAAAGCCCCTAGAAGGCAAAATCTCGGCCTACCTCGCACTGAGGGATCGCCCCACAATTGCAGTTAGAACTGGCTCTATCAATGCAGGACATACTGTAGTTGTTAGTGGCAAAACGTATAAACTAAGGTTAACACCAAGCGCGTTTGTCTGCGAAAATACGAGATTGATGATAGCTCCTGGTGCGAATGTATCTCTTGAAGTGTTTTTTAAAGAAATAGAAAGTTTAGGCCTAAAAGACAGGTTAAGAGTTGACTATAATACTTCGATAATAGAAGAAAAACATGTAAAACAAGATCGAGAAGACAATTTCCTTAAGGAAATTATTGGAAGCACGGGAAGTGGGGTTGGCCCAGCAATAGCAGACAGAGTTCTTAGAAAAGCTAAGTTAGCCAAAGACATTCCAGAACTAAAAGACTTCTTGGTAGATGTTTCTGAAGAGGTAAACAATGCACTAGATAAAGGTGAAGTTGTTCACCTAGAGGGTTCTCAAGGCTTCTACTTGAGCTTATACCACGGCACGTATCCTTATGTTACCGGAAGAGATACTACAGCCGCAGCAGTACTTAGCGAAGTTGGTGTTGGACCTAAAAGAGTAGATGAAGTTATCCTAGTACTAAAAGGCTATGTAACGAGAGTAGGAAATGGACCATTACCAGGCGAACTTCCACCTGAAGAAATTGAAAAACGTGGATGGGTTGAAAGAGGAACTGTAACTGGCAGAATTAGAAGAGCGGCACCATTTAACTTTGAATTAGCTGCAAAAAGTGCAAGAGTTAACAGTGCTACTAGCATAGCTATAACAAAGATAGATCGTTTATTCCCTGAATGTTCTCATGTAAGGCAAAGAGAAGCCTTAAGCGATAGATGTATTGAATTTATAAGCCAAGTAGAAAAAGCTACTGGAGTACCAGTAAAACTTGTAGGAACAGGAGAAGATATTTTAGATATTGTAGAGCTATAGTTAATTAAATTTTTGAACAAAAAAGAAGTAAAAACTACCCATCAACTTTCACATGAATTGGTTCTTTGTATTCTTTAGTGTCTTTATTTGGTTTACTTTCGGATGTACCTGTATTTGGTTTGTCTTCTGAGGGTGTTCCAGGTACAACACCACCTATCTTTTTTATAAACTCAAGGTCAAATGTGTTGTTAAGCTGAAAGCTATTAGAATTTTCTTCTGTCTCTTTTTTGTCCTCTAACTTTACTTCTGGTGTGTTTACAGAAGCATTAGCGCTTGTATTTGCACTTGTCTCTACTTGTTCATTGCTTGAAGAAAGTTGCTCAGTGGGTGAAGCAATGATTATTGGTTTCTGCTCTTCACTCGTAGGTAAAGTAGGCTTTTCTTCAATCTCAATTTCAAGAAAGCTGAGCTCTCTGTTCAGAAGCTCCATTTCCTTTGAAAGCTTGCTCATAACTGTTTTAATTCCACTTAACGCCATCCTGTATGTAACATCATCAATTTCGCCAGACATAGCTTGAACTTCGACTACTGCTTGAACTCTCTGCATTTCAACTATCCTTCTTGCTATTTCTTCTCTTCTAATGTTTGCTGAATCCAGAAGCTCTTTCTTCCTTTTTTCCAATTCCTCTTTTTCCTTATCAAAGCTATCCTTTAGTTCAACATAAACTCGTTTGTGAAATGCGCTTGATTTGTTAAGCTCTTCAAGAGCTTTCCTCCTCTTAAAGTTGATTTCTATTTCTCGTCTCAAGTATTTTGCCTCATTTAGGAGTTTATCTGCTATCCTAATTTCAGTTGGAGTTATTTCTACTTCATCTTTGTCAAACTCTCTTACTTCACCGTAATCATCAAGGGTAGTTATTTTGTCTATTATCCCCCTTCCGTTTCTCGTATAACAAACAACTTTTCCCAATTCTCTTCCTAGGTAATCTCTTACTGGAAGACCAATTATTTTATCGACTACAACTGGTGACATTTCCATACTACATTGTTTATATAGGAGCAGGAGCTTATGCGGATTACTGTCAACTATAGTGTAGCTCTTGCTAAAGATTTTTGAAGCTTATTTGTAATAAAAGGTTAACATTAAGAGAGATCTATTACGAAACTAGGTGTTTCAAGATGTCTGTATTCACAGGAAAGGAGATAATAGAGG
Source organism: Nitrososphaerota archaeon (assembly GCA_011605715.1). Lineage (GTDB taxonomy): Archaea > Thermoproteota > EX4484-205 > EX4484-205 > JAAOZO01 > JAAOZO01. The sequence goes on from JAAOZO010000071.1 coordinate 5,031, forward strand.
GGGGAATAGTAAGCAACTTAAAAAGCATAACAGAACAAATTCAGCCCGCTGGAGTTGACCTAACTTTGGATGAAGTTGAAACTTTTTCATCTCCACTTGTTTTATCTGAACAAAGTACAGAGCTCGCAAAAGTTGAAAAGTTGAACCCATTAGAAGGAAAGTACAGTCTAAAACCTGGAGCTTATAAAATAACGTACTCTGAAACAGTAAACATTCCTAACGATGCGATTGGTCTTGTTTTTCCAAGGTCTTCACTGCTAAGGTCAGGAGTAATGGTGTGTACCGCAGTTTGGGATCCAGGCTACAGAGGAAAAGGCTCAGGACTACTGCTAGTATTAAACCCTTCTGGAGCGACCTTATTGAGGGGCAGCAGATTAGCCCAACTTATAATTATAAAAACAACGAGAAAACCAGATTTCACGTACAGAGGTAAGTATCAGAATGAGGGAATTAACTTAAGTTTGTAGTCCATTTTTATTTTATATAATATTAAGCTTCGTTAAGAGAAAGTGTTAAATTCTTCTCAACTTAACTTAAAGTCGAAGACTAAGGGATGAGACTGAACGCTATAAAAATCATTATAATAGCGGTAGTTGGAGTGTTCATAATATCGTTCATGCCGTATCTTATTGGTGGTACGTTTATGAAACCTCAAACTCCGGGCGCCAAGATAATGATAGGTTCTGTGCCTGTATCGCTATCTTCAGGCATGTTTTACTACGATTACTTCTTTTCTATCCTTGGCACTTCCTACTTAACTTATCAGTTTCTAGCTACACCGCTTGGATATTCGGGAAGTACTACAGGTGGGGCAATTGCAAGTGGCATGTATTCAGGAGTCATTAATCCAGAGTGGCAATACGTTGCTTTGGCACTCGCAATTATTTTAGGATTAATTACTACTATGATGAGCAGAAATTTAGCAGAGTCAGCGATAGGTATACTTCTGGGGTATGTTGCATCGAGTGCACTTCAGCTTTACTTAGTAGAAAATTTGCTAACCTCACCTTCATTGGGTCTAAGCTTAAACGACCAAACAATGGCATTCAATGCAGTTTTAGCGTTTCTAATTTCTTCAAACTTTGTTTATTTGATTTTATCCCTTTTAGTATCTTTCGCTATAATAAAGTACGTTTTCCCACCAAAGACGATACCATTACAGGAGAAGAAAGTAGCACTGGCTTCTGAAGTAGTCACTACAGAAGCTCCAAAGAAAGAAGAAATAGCAGAGATGAAGCCAACAGAAGAAGTTGCACCTAAAGAAGAAGCTAAAACACAAGCAAGCGAAGTAACACCATTTGAGGTTGCTACTGAGCTCAAGAAAGAGGAAAAACCACCAGAGGCAAAGCTAGAAGTTCCTGAAGAACCTAAAGAAGAAGTAAAAATCGAGAAAGAAGCAGAAATTCAAGCTCCAGAGCAAAAACACGAGGAAGCAGAAATTCGGCCAGTAGCAGAAGAAGAGAAAAAAGCTGAAGAGGTAATAGAGCTACCTGAAGAGATATTCAAATCAATAGAACAACCAGAGATAGAAGAAAAAGAAATTGAACAAGCAGAAGCTCCTACTAAAGAAGAAGTCGCGCCTGTAGAGGAAAGTACAATGCCCCCTCAACTAAAGGAAGAGGAAACAATAAAAGAAG
>JAAOZO010000145.1 GCA_011605715.1 Nitrososphaerota archaeon
CCATACTTTTTTTGAAAAGAAAACCTTCTCTTTGCAGCATCTAACGACCTCACAATTTTTATGGAGTTCACTTCAGCACACACTAAAGTCATTAGGATTGGTAAAGTGTCAAAGATAAAGCCTGGGTTTATTCCAGCGCCAAGGACAGAAACGTTTTGTTCTTTTGCAATTCTGTCAATTTTTGAAGCAAGTTGGGGGTAACGATACCACGGATTTACTAAGGTTTCTGAGGTTGAAATTAGGTCTGTTCCAGCCTCAATACATTTTTCAACTTGTGGATAGATTTTGTCTAGATAAGAAGAAGTTGAATGTAAAACAACGTCAACTTCATTCTTCTTTAAAATTTCAGTAGCATCTGCTTCACTAGAAATAGTAAGGTTCAACTTTTCACCAAGACCAAGAAACTCTCCTAGATCTTTTCCAATCTTAAAGGGATCGACCTCAAAAGCTGCTACTAGTTGAAGTTCTTCTCTTTTAATTACGTTCTTAGCAATAAGCATTCCAATTGGACCTAGTCCATAAACTGCTACCTTTATTGGCACACTAAAAGTTTTTATGAGGCTTTATTTAAACATTTATACATTTAGCAAGTTTCTTGTTTATGTTTTTCACTAGCTAAATTAAAAGCCACAGAAGCTTACCTTTACAAGGAAATACTTATTAATTTTCAATACTTCTATAGCTCATGGACGACTTAAAGGATGCAAGGCTATACGGTGGAATTGGCGCGATACTCTCAACCTTTGGCATTTTCATTCCTTATACGGGGTTGTTGATTCTAATCGCCGGATTGGTTCTTGAAATACTAGCTATAGATAAGATATCCCGTTCGTTAAACGATAAAGAAATATTCAAAAATTACTTAATTTCAACAGTTGTGGAAATCGTTGGAGTAGTAAGTGCTACATTTTTTGGAATAATACTTCTTGTTTTTCTCGTTGTGAGAGCAACTACTGTACCTACGCACAATATGCTACGTTATGGATTTTTAGCATTCCTAGGGATGCTTTTTGTAGTTTTGTTAATTTTATGGACAACTTCAATTATCTCTGCAATATTTCTAAAGAGGAGCTTTGACTCAATCGCAAACAAGCTAAACATATCAATGTTTAGTACTGTCGCCCTACTTTACTTAATTGGTGCAGCAACTTCGATATTATTTGTTGGTCTTTTAGTTACGTTTATAGCAAGCGTACTGAAGGTAGTTGCATACTTTAATATTCCGGAAGCAGTAACTCAAACTTCTTCTCAATAACATAAACAACTTAATCTAGGCGTAATTCTAAAGGTCAAAGGAAAGCTTTATGAAGCTATTCGGTGTAATATTATTAGAAAATGAAGGAGGTAGCTAAGATCGAGGAACCACTACATGGTTATTCTCAAGAAATTGCTATAATTCCAATTGATGAGCTTAAAGTTATAGAAATTCAAAGAGCACCCTCAAAATCTCACATTAAAAGGCTTAGTGCTTCCATTAAAAAAATAGGTTTTGTAATTCCCCTAATAGTTGTAAGAAGAGGCGACGAAAACATAATAATAGACGGGCAACACAGATTTCTTGCAGCCAAAGAACTCGGCATAAAGCAACTCCCTGCCATAATAATTCCAGAAAAGTATGCCCATGAGCTTATGGAGCTAAATGTTGAAAAGCAAATGTCCTTAAGAGATAAAGCGTACGTCTCTCTTAACGTTTACAGAATGTACTTAAAAGAAAAACCAACGATAAATGAAGACGATGGACGAATCATGGATTCCATAGAGTTTGCTTACTACGTCACTTTAGGAATAGCGTACGAAAAAATGCCAAAGCTTTTTGGTTCGGCTTACGAATCAGTTTTGAAGAAAGTAGATTCTTTCCTTTCAAAACCTTTGAAAGAAGCTGTAAAAGAAAGGGAGAAGAGAGCTGAAATTTTAATTGATACAGACAATGTAGCAAGAGAAGCCGTAGAGAAAGTTAAAGAGCTTGGAATAGATCACCCTTTCTTGTACAAAGAAGTAATATCTTTCTGCATGCCTGTTAAAAGGAAAAGAAAAGTTGAACAAAGCTTCAGTGAGATGTTTGATGCTTTGAAGAAAAATCTAAAGAACCTTGCATCGAATCCACAGAAGATAAGAGCGCATAGGTTTTCTACTGAGCCTGAAGCTCAATAAGTATAAATCAAAAAATTTAATAAAGAAATTCATAGCCTACAACTTCCATTCTGTAATTCCAGTTGTTGTAGAACAAATTTTCGTCATTTAGTTCTACTTCTCCCCTTTGGTTATCAACAGGATCAGAGCGGAAGTATCTCTTTGGAGGCATAAACTGAGTTGAAATATCGTTGTTCGCTGCCATTCTGAACGCATCTATATTACCAAAGTAAAATTCCTTCCTTTCATCTGGCATTCCACCACCAAATGAAGGATCAGCATAAAGCCAACCGTATGGTTCTACGTAAAACTGTGCCCAGTCGTGAGGACTTTGTCTCTTTGGATTAATGTACCAACCTGACTGCCATCTTGCAGGAACTCCTGAAATTCTGCATAGAGTTATAAAAAGTAATGCCTGCATACCACAGTCTCCTTTTTTGTTCTCCAGCACATATTCTGGTATGTTGTCGTAGAGTACATACTCATAAGGAAGATTGTACCTGATGTTTTTTATTATCCATGTAAATATCTTTTTAGCCTTTACATACGGATTCCTTTCGCTTCCAACTATTTCTTCTGCTAACTTTCTTAGATTGTTCGTAAATTCTATGTGAGGAGGTTCTTCACTCGTATATTTTATAAAAATATCTGAGCTCTCATCATAACTTATTATCTTTGAGGAATCTACATTTTGGTGAAAGGCTTGTACAGTATACTCGTATTCTATGCTTGCCTCAGTTTTATCTTTGTTTGCGTATAGTTCGAAGAACGCCGTTCTTTGGGGTATGCTTTCATGAGAAATGTAAGGCTTAGTTGGATGGAAGTTTACTATTTTTATACTTGGGTGAAGTTCGCATCTTCTTGGCAACGGTATCCATATTCTAACTTTTTCTCCTTCTTTCACAACTTCTGGTTTTAATATTATGCTATGTCTTATTCTAAATTTTAACGATGGTATGTATCCTTCTTTTTTCTTTATTTCGTCTTGATGTTTAAATAGAATCTGTCTACTCTCATCTTCCCTCTTTTTTCTTCTATTTTCCCAGTCTGGGTTAAGCTTGAAGAAGTTAAATAGGAAATCCTTAAAGAAAAATATTTTTCCTTCTAAGTTAATATAGTCAAGCTTGTTTTCAAGTACAAGTTTTTCAAATTCTTCTTCTGTGATGTCCGGGACTTCTTTCTTAAATTCGTTAAAAGCTTCCTCATAAGCTAGTTTGTATTCTGTTAGAAGTACTTCAATTCTGAATAGCTCAAGCAAAAGTCTTTCTCTATATTCTACGTCTGCTTCTCCTAGTAATTTTTCGTTGATTTGCTTTCTTGCTTCGCTTATCTTTCCTTTCTTTATTAATCCTCTTATACTCTTAAGAAATGCTTGTTTTTCTTCCATCAACCTAAATTTAAAATCTTGTTCCTTAGTAATGTGTTTTTAAATCTATCTATAGATGCCTCATTTGTAAGAACTAATTTTGCAGAAAAGTATAACTACAACTAGTATATGCTCTGTTAACTTAAGGTTTTTCTAGGCCAAGGATTACCTTTTCTTATGCTCAAAGTATTCGAACTAAACTTCAAGAGGCAGAGAACCAACTTTTCTTTAGTTCTCTACGCTCTTTACCTGGTAACCCTTGGCCTAAGTTATAGAAAAGCTTCAAATGCTATTAAAGTTTTCGTTGAAAGAAGTTCATAGCAATTTGGAAATGGTTCAAAGAGTTCATGGATTTAGAAAAATATTCAAAGTTAATTGTAGAGTTTCAGTTTTTCTAGTGGATGAAACTGCTGTAAACGTTGCTGGAAAGCTAGCTTGGGTTTGGGTAGCTTATGAACCATACTCTAAGAAAATACTTGGATTTTGGCTTTCTAGGACTAGAAATTTCTATGAAGCTGAACTTTTCCTAAGAAGTCTAGTTAAGCTACATGGAAGGCATGTTGTTTATACTGATAGTGCTCTTTTCTACATAGAAGCTTGTAGGAGTTTAAATCTTGTTCATAGAACTTATGAGTTTGGAGATTGGTTCTTCGAACTAATAGAAAGACAAGTACAGGTCTTAAAGGATAGAACTGAAAACTTCGATGACTATTTTCCTTGTAGTAAGAAAGTTTGCAGACTAGATCACGTTTGGAGATGGCTTAACTTATTTCACTTGTTTAACCAAGAAGAAGTAATTAAAATAGTTCAAAAGCTTAGAGGGATGATAGTATGAAGCTTAAGTTAACAGAGGAGCTTATGAAAATGTGGACTATTTTTAATTCAAAGTACCCAAAAAAGAAAAGGAATTTCTCATTCTTTAGAAAATAATTAAGTTAGCGAGATAATTCTAGATTTTTCTTGTAGTTTGAAAATCAGGTTTTCTTACTACTATTTGTTCACCACTTTAACTGTCATTTCAACAATTTTCTCAACTTTCCATTGGAGTGTGTCAACTACTACAATGGCTCGAGTATCTTTCGAGCTAAGGAACAAACGAACTTTTACAACCTGACCAAGTATCCTTCCATTAGCATCTACTGAGACGCTTGTGAAAAATCGAACAAGTGTAACATTAAATCCATTTGGGAAAAGAGCTTTAACATCGTTATCTTCCTCTATAACCTTGAGTATCTTGTTCTTAAATTCTGGACTTACGCTTTTGTTGCTTAACACAAGATTTGAATGGCCAATTGCTAAGAAGCCTTTTGATCTTGCAAAATTAAGGTAAGGTATTCGATTTTGTGGATTACTAAAAACTATAAGCAACATTGACCCTGTTACTATAGCAGAGAGCAAAATTATTGAAAAAGTTATCAGGAAGGCTTTTCTTTCCATGCTACGCCACCTAAATCTTTGAATTCGAACGTTCTTATATAAGATTTACGAACGAATCATCTATTCTTAAATTATCTTTAGTTTACCAAAAACCAAAGGAAATTTTTAGTACTCTTTAACTTAATCTAAAAAGAAAAAGTTCTTTTCAAGTCTAAGTTGTCGAGTTTTTCAATGAACTTAGCTATCAACTTTGATGCATTTTCAATATCGTTAAGCGAGACCACTTCAACTGGAGAGTGCATGTACCTCAAGGGGATTGAGATTAAGCCTGTGATAACGCCTCCTCTACTCACCTGTATCGCGGCTGCATCAGTTCCACTTAAGTTTGGAAGGGCTTCTAACTGATAAGGAATGTTAAATTCTTTTGAAACTTCTTCTAGTAGCGTCCACATTTTTGGATGAAAGTTTGGCCCAATCCCTATGACAGGTCCTTTTCCTAAATCTACTCCAGATATTAGATTTGGATCTACTCCTGGAGAAACAGCATGTGTTACATCTACGGCAATGGCAATGTCTGGTTTTACATTATAAGAAGAAGTAATAGCACCTCTTAAACCAACTTCTTCTTGAACAGTTGCCACAGTATAGAGCTCTCCATTTATTCCATTACTTAGCGCGATGTATGTTGCGTAAAGTATTGCTACAACACCAGCTTTGTCATCTAATCCAACACCTGATACTTTACCATCAACTAGATCTGATAAGTAGGGGGTTGTAGTTCCAACAGTTCCCGGTCTTATGCCTAAATTTAGAACATCCTCCCTAGAATTAGCTCCAATATCTATGTACATGTCTTCTATTTTTACTGCTTTTTCTCTTTCTTCAGGTTTAGTGAGATGAACTGCTTTCGCTCCTATTACGCCATTAATTTCTCCCTTTTCAGTATAAAGCGTTACCTTTTGTCCATAGATGACTCTTGGGTCAAATGATCTTGATGAAAAGTAGATGAACCCTTTCTCATCAACGTTTGTGACCATTAATCCAACTTGATCCATGTGGGCAGCTAACATTAACTTGTACTTCTCTCCACTTCTTTTAATTCCATAAAGATTGCCCATAACATCAGACTCTACGCTCATTCCTATGCTAGTAAGAATTGATGAAATTTTTTCCCTTGCTTCAGTTTCAAAACCAGATACGCTTGGAGAAAGAACAAGCTCTTCAATTAATTTCCTTATGTTAAAGCTTTGTGCTTTCATTTGCCACACAACGACTAGAAAGCTGTATTAAAACTTTTTAAAAGTTCAACGAACAAAGAAGTTACGAATTAAGCTTTAGACGACATCGAACAGCCAAAGAAGTTGCAAAGAACCTTTTCTAAGTATGCTAGCAAAGAAATAGAGCTTTCAAAGCTTGACTTTAGATTTAAGAATGGGTTAGCAAAACACTCAAGTTCTATTGAAATTGTAGGCTCCTTAAGCTGTAGCTCAGGAGCACCATACAATCCTGGACCCTCTTTCGAGTTATGAATGTAGCTTACTTCAAGTCTTTGTACGTCGATTGCTTTAATTTTTTTAAGCAACTCATTGTCTGTATTTAGTAGTTCTTCTAAACTTTCGAGTTCAGTAACGTTTGTTACAAACCTCATTTTTTTACCGGACAAAAAAGAGCTTTTAAGCTCAAGAAACATAATGCTACCAAAGTTAGAGTTAAGTTCCTTTTCTAATGCTAAAAGTCTCACTAGAAGTATAGAAACTTTGAAAGGGGAATCTCTTATGTTTCTTAAAGTTAGAAAAACGTTGTTGGGCTTTACTTTTGGTTTAAGCTTTAAGAAATAGTATTGGCCATTAATGTCAACTTCGTCAACAAGCTCTTTAAGTTGTGCTAGCTCTTTAGGAAAGCTCATCTACGAAGCTAAGAAAAAGAAGACTTACTATTTAAAAGTTATTTCTAAAAAGATCTCATACTACAATGAACTTTAATTAGTTTACTTTTCAATAACCAAAAGAGATAAAACGTCCTTTAAGTTACCTTTAAGAAATGAGTTTTAGTGTAATTTGTAGTAGATGCAGCAACTATAGGAGAATGGCAACAGAATGGAAGTGCAGTTGTGGTGCTCCTTTTAAAGTTGTACTTCAAGAGAAATTTAAAAAAGAAAAAATAATTAGAAGCAACAGATCGTTATGGCGGTATTTTCACTTTTTTCCTTATGTTAGAAAGGAAAAAATTGTTAGCTTAGGGGAAGGATGGACTCCTCTAGTAAGGGTAAAGGAGAACTTATGGTTTAAGCTTGATTACCTTATGCCAACTGGATCATTCAAAGATAGAGGCTCTTCTGTTTTAATCTCAGGGCTACTTTCTGAAATTTCAGAAGTAAGTGGCATTTCTGAAGACTCTTCAGGCAATGCGGGAGCATCAATTTCAGCTTATTGTGCAAGAGCTGGAATAAAATCAAAGATCTACGTGCCAGAAAAAGCTTCTGGACAAAAAATGCTACAAATATTAAGCTATGGTGCTCAAGTATTTAAAGTTAGGGGTTCTAGAGAAGAGGTTTCAAAGAAGGCTCAAGAAGTAGATGAAGGCTATATTTATGCTGGTCATGCGTGGCACCCATACTTTAGAGATGGGATTAGAACATTAGCTTATGAAATAGCAGAACAAACAAGATGGAAAAACTTCGACTATGTTTACCTTCCAGTTTCCTCTGGAACTCTTTTACTTGGATTTATGGACGGAGAAAAACATATGTATGACTCAGGAATAATAGATTCAATCCCGAGGGTTGTTGCATCACAGACAACGCAAGTTTCCCCAGTATACCACAAATTAAGAAACCTCCCATATTCGCCACCATTAGAAGTTAATACAGTAGCAGATGCATTAGTAAGTACAAATCCTCCTTTGTTAGAAGAAATGGTAAATACTTTAAAAGCAATGAATGGAGATGCAGAAGTTGTTAGTGAAGAGGAAATATTGAATGCTCATAACTTACTTGCAAAGAGTGGATTTTATGTTGAACCAAGTTCTGCTGTAGCGTTTGCAGCCTACCTAAAACATTTAAGAGAAGGAACAACTAATAAAAATAAAAGGGCATTAGTTGTGCTAACTGGAATAGGTCTAAAGTCTCAACTTCTTAACGAAAACTATCTTTAGAAATAACACCTAAAAAATAAAAAAGAAAAAAACCAAGAAATTTAGAACTTTATTGTAACACGTTTTCCAGTTTCTGCTGACTCTAGAATTGCATCAAGAATTACTGCATTTTTATACCCATCTTCAAACGTTGCACCATATGGCTCTATTTTCTTGTCATTAACTATTGCATCTATAAAGTGATAAACCTCGTTTATGAATGTATGCTCCCATCCAATTATGTGGCCTGATGGCCAATAGTGAGAAATATATGGATGATCCTTTTCAGTAACTAAGATTTCACTCCAGCCTAGTGTCTTTGCTTCTCCATCTGCGGAATAGAATCTTAGTTCATTCAATCTTTCTAAGTTGAACTCTATTGAACCCTTCTCTCCGTTGATTTCAAAGTTATTGTAGTTCTTCCTTCCTGTTGCAAATCTAGAAGCTTCAAATGTACCTATTGCACCGTTTTCAAATTCCAAGACTGCGGCAAAGGCATCTTCAACAGTTACTTCTCCTTTCTTGGTTGGATCTTCTGGCAAAGGCCGTTCGTTTATGAAAGTTCTTGTAACTGCAGAAACCGCAGTAACTTCTCCTAAGATAAACCTAGCAAGGTCAATTATATGGCTTCCCAAGTCTCCTAGAGGTCCACTTCCAGCCTTTTCTTTAACAAGTCTCCAAACTAGGGGGAAGTTTGGGTCTACGATCCAGTCTTGAAGGTACCTTGCTCTAAAGTGGTATATTCTTCCTAGTTTTCCAGACCTAACAATTTCCCTTGCTAGAACAACTGCAGGAACAAAGCGGTAATTAAAAGCAACCATTGTTTTTACAGAACTTCTCCTTGCTACTTCGAACATCTCCTTAGCTTCCTTGCTGTTTCTAGCTAAAGGTTTCTCGCAAAGAACATGCTTTCCTGCTTCTATTGCTGCAATTGATGGCTCAGCATGCATATCGTTTGGAAGAGAGTTATCTAAGATTTCTACTTCTTTATCTTTAATTACTTCTCTCCAGTCTGTTGTATACCTTTTAAAACCAAAATTTTCAGCAGCTTCTTTCACTTTACTTTCAGTTCTTCCAAATATTGTTATAAGCTCTGGAATTGCTGGAGCTGGCCAGAAGAAGTGAGGCATATCTTTGAAAGCATGAGAATGTGCTTTACCCATGAAGGCATAACCAAGTAAGCCAACTCCAATCTTCTTAGTCATTTTTACCACCATGGTTTAACCTCTGGAGGCTCTACATTAACTAAAGGCTTTAAGTATGCAACTGCTTGCTCAACACCAGACTTTCTGCTAAAGCATGGATCCTCATGTTCTACGCTAAGAACGTAGTTGTAACCAACTTCAAGTAGCGCAGTTATTACTTTTCTCCAAGGCACATCGCCCCAACCAATCGTTCTAAATCTTACAGCCCTTGCAATTTGATTCCAAGGACCAGTTATTAGTACACCCGTTCTTGAAGCACTATGCTTAACTACTTCAACGTCCTTTGCATGAACATGATAAATCCTTTCGTTTAGTTCGTAGATGAATTGAACTGGATCCATCTGTTGCCAAACTAGGTGAGAAGGATCATAGTTAAACCCTAAAGCTTTGTGATTGTCGACAACTTTAAGTAGTGTTTTTGCAGTATCTAGGTTGTAGTTTAGCTCCTGAGGATGAGTTTCAAAAGCAATTTTTATTCCATGATCTTTTGCATAGTCTAAAATTGGAAGCCATTTTTCTTTAAACAGATCTAGGTAGCTTTCCCAGACCTTTTGATTTCCTGGAGGATAACCATACCACTTGCCCCACTCCGGAACTCCAGTAAAAGAATTAACAACAGGAACTTCTAGTGTAGCTGCTGCCTCAATAGTCTTTTTTAGCCTTTCAATGCCATACTTTGATTTCTCCTCTGGAGTTCCTTTAAACCACTCATCCGTTGAAGGATCATGCGGTCCAAGTACAAGCTGCCCCTCTAGGTGGTTGCTTAAAGCAGAAATTATGAGACCGTATTTCTCTACTGTACTTTTATACTCAGAAGCCCCACCCTTTATGATCTTTTCTATGTCAATATGGTTGCTCCCTTTCCATGCTGCAATTTCAACTGCTTGGTAGCCGATAGACGAAACATATTCTAGCGTTTTTTCTAACGGTTGGTCGTTGTACAAAGCTAAGAATATGCCCACTTTCATCTTCTTTCACCGCTTATCAACAATATTTTTTGAAAATATAAGCTTTTACTAGTTCAACTACTTAATCTTAGAGTTCTGAGTTACGTAGTCTTTTGACTTTCGTAGCTCTTGGAATTCATTAGCTTAGGGCTTTTCTTGAGTTCATTGAAGCCCTCATCAGCCTCATCCTCTGTCAGGGTGAACCCACTCCAAGTCATCATAGGCTCTTCGAAGAGCCTCAAACTTGAAGAAAGCTACGACCTTAAGGTTTTTCAGTACTTCGTCTTTATTTTTTAGTTTACTTAGACACCAATGTTTTCTCATTCTTAAGTTTACTATTTGAAAACTGATGACAACGGCTTACTTCAGGTAACAAATTAGGAACAACATACAGCAAGAACTTTACAATAAGAATAATGAAAAAAGACAACGCAGTTATTCTTGGAATAAATCATAAACTGGAAATTTGAATTGAAACTACGTTAACTGAATGCGGATTGAGCAATAA